>NZ_BAAGTF010000018.1:0-173355 GCF_054782055.1 Aliiglaciecola aliphaticivorans | reverse complement strand
ACTGGCTCTGGCTTTACAACAATGAACGACCTAATATGGCAATTGGTGGTGTACCACCTAAACAACTATTGAGAGCGGCTTAATTAATTTCTACGAATAACTGCTGCTTAAAATGGGGGGATTACACCTGCAATTTACTTTGGGGCTCAATAACAGTTATTAAAGTTATTAAGACACCCATGTTTAAAAAAAGTTATTAAAAGTTATTAAGACACCCATGTTTAAAAATCGTGAACTACTGCTTCCTATGCTCAGGAGATTTGCAGCTTTTTTGATATAGGGATGCTAATACCAGTTATTAAGACACCCATGTTTAAAAATCGTGAACTACTGCTTCCTATGCTTAGGGGATTTGCAGCTCTTTTGATATAGGGATGCTAATACCAGTTATTAAGACACCCATGTTTAAAAATCGTGAAATACTGCTTCCTGTGCTTAGGGGATTTGCAGCTTTTTTTGATATAGGGATGCTAATACCAGTTATTAAGACACCCATGTTTAAAAATCGTGAAATACTGCTTCCTGTGCTTAGGGGATTTGCAGCTTTTTTTGATATAGGGATGCTAATACCATTACCACCGATCTTACGAAACTAGGGTGTACTCTTGTAAGCAATTTGATTTCGACCATTTTCTTTGGCCTGAAAAAGTAACTGGTCGGCCTGCTTTATACAGTTATCTAAATTGTTGTCTGTTTGCATAACTGCTATACCGCCGGAGAGTGTTACTTTGAATCTTTCACCTGCCGATTTAAGTGTTAGCGCCGCGACCTGGCTTCTTACTCTGTCTGCTATTTGGAATGCTATTTCAATACTCTCAGTGCTCAACAGTGCTATAAACTCTTCTCCTCCCCAGCGGCCTAGTTTGTCATCTAAGCCTAAAGAATTTTCAATTTTTTGAGATATTGCAATTAAGGCCTCATCTCCAACATCATGTCCATAGGTATCGTTTATACTTTTGAAATAATCAATATCAAATAAAACGATACTGAAAACCTGATTGCTTCCATTTGATTCTGCTAGCTTATTTATAGCCGCCTGGGTAAAGCCCCTGCGATTATATATATTTGTCAGAGGGTCCAAATCTGAAAGTTTACGTAATTTGTCGTTAACGAGGGCCAAATCTCGAGTTTTGTTAGTCACTTCATTCGCTAACTGCTGTGAACGCATGTAGAAACTGTAAGAGCGCCAGCGAGCATAGGAGTAAATACTGAGCAGTGCTAATACTATCCAAAATACAATCGCGACATTTGACCAATACCAAGGTGGTGAAACTTTTATATCCATCGACACATGGTCTGATATCCATTTTCCATACCTATTGGTGGCTTTAATTTCAAGTACATAGTTGCCGGCATCTAAAGATGTATAAGTGATTGAGCGCTTGTTGTTTTTGAGTTCCTGCCATTGAGAGTTAAAGCCAATTAGCCTATGTGCATATTTTATTTTCTCTGGGGCAAACAGTTCGGTTGCCGCAAACTCAAAAGTTACTACTATGTCACGATGTTCTAATGCTAAAGACAAATCATTGATTGATGCTAAAGGTTTGTTAGTTGCGTTAATTTCACGACTACCAAGATCTTCATTTAATATATCGATATTTGTAATATGTAACTTAGGGTTACTTTTAGGTCTTACAATTTCGTCGGGATGAAAATGCGTTATGCCGTCTGAACCAGCAAAAAAAATACGACCGTTTGAGTTGATAGATTTTCCACCAATAAAGTATCCGCCTGCAGCTGTTCCATCAGCACTGTCGTAAAACTCTAACGTTGACAAGTCTGCTGCTATTTTAGCAATACCTTTTATACTGCTAACCCAATAGTTTTGCTGCTGATCTTGCGCTATTGCGGCTATGGAAGCATCTTTCAAACGGCTAGTAGGAAATAGCTCTGAAAAATGTAAACTGCCTGACTCTTCATCTTCTGTCATTATGAACAAGCCCTTTGATTGAATTGCCACTAAATACTGGTTTTCAGATTTTTTGGATATCCATGATACGTAGTTACCTGGCAAAGAATTAGGCTGGCTAGCATGGTGTTCATAGTTAACTTGGGTTTGTTCACGGGGGTTTACTTTTACTAATCCTTTAGGCGTTGCTAACCATACTTTTTCTGGTCCGCTAACGTGGATACCTAGCACTCTGTCTGATTCATAATGATGAATAATTTCAGCCGTTTTTGGGTTATAGTGGTACATTCCATTCGATACGGTTCCTACATAAAGATTTCCTTGCTTGTCGCTCTCTACAGAGTATATGGGTATGCCTTCAAAACCAACACTCACTATACCGTCTGCAGTGCTATTTAGACGAGCTAATCCCACTCTCGTGCCTATCCATAAAACGTCGTTCGTAGCTGAATAATATGTGCCCAAAAGAATATTATTCGTGCCTTGGTTAATGTCACCATCTTCAAAGTTTAATAACTCACTTGTATCTAAGTTTGGTGCTACCTTCCAAAGGCCTTCAGGGGAGGTTGCCCAGAGAGTCCCATGTTTATCTACTTCCGTAGCATAAGCGACTTTATTTTGGTTTATAACAACCTTTCGAAATAGCAATGATTGTGGAGAAACAATACTAAAACCACTGACTAAGGTTCCATATAGTACTTGGTCTGATGAATCGATGAATAAAGCGTTTATTTTTGATTTATTATCTGAATCTGTTTTTGATGTTTGCAGTAGGGTGAGTGCTTGCCCATTTTTCATCTTTTGAAAAATATTTAGACCGGAGTTAGTGGCCACCCAAATCTGGCCCGACTTTGTTTGTTCAATGTCGTTAACAATGCCATGAGAAAGACCTTGCTCTGTGGAAAAATTCTGTGTTTTGATAAGCTCATAATTCGTGTCAAAGGTAAAATGAAACAGGCCTTTGCCGTTTGTTCCAACCCAAAGATTTTGATTTGAGTCGATAAATACAGACCATACCAAAACATCACTAACTAAGGTGGGTAACCATTCTTGGGTGAGGGTGTTTAGCCTAAGTACGCCCGCGTTAGTGGCAAAATAAAGTACATTTTGCTGATCAGAGTCTATGTCAAATATGGTCAACTGGTCGGGAGGGTTGGGTATTAATACTTCACTGAAACTCTCTGCTAAATTTGCTTTAGTGAATAGCTTTGTATCTGCTTCAAGCCATAGATCGTTATTTTGGTCAAAATGCAAAGCAGATATTCGTTGATACCCCTCTCCTACCTGCGAAGAGAGGTGAATATCTTCCATTTGTCCTGATTCAGCATTGAATCGATGTAGCCCGTTTGTGGTAGCCAGCCATAAGTTGCCATTCTCATGATTAAGCTCAAGATCGTTAATGCGAGTTGAGCGCAAGCCACTTTCCGAATTAGCTGTTTGCTCAAAATTGACGAAAGAAAAACCGTCAAACCTATCTATTCCTCTTTGAGTCGCAAGCCAAATATAACCATTTAAATCTTGTTCAATGTCATAAACGGTTGTTTGAGATAAGCCATCTTGAGTTGTCAAAGTACGTTTAAATAGCAAAGCTTCACTGACACTCGAAGAATGAGCATATGCTATGACGCCAAAAATAAGTGTGAAGCTAATCCATAAACGCAATGCTGTTACCTCTTTATACATGTTTTTCACATAGTGCTTGGCTATAAATCCGCAGATATCTTATAAGTCAGTTTTGCGTTGATGACAGAAAAAGACGGCATGGTTTTCTTATTGTGTACCTATGATAGATTTTGCTTATCTCTCTAGCATTTAGTTTTAAAATGCTACTTGAAAAGGTGGTTTCTTCTTGGACAAAAGAGTTTCTGGAAACACCCTGTGCGAAGCAGCATGAAAGAATAATCTGCAACAGAAGCAACAACAAACGAAGGTAAAAAATACCAGCAAGGGAATTAATTATGAAAGGTGAAGATAATTTGTCAACAATGAAATCACGTCAATATATTTAAACTGGTAAATCGTATAATTCAGTGACTATCTATATTGCTGTATTTGCTGTTTCGAATTCCTTCGAGTTAACGACTGCTTTTTTCAGTAATCGCCTAACTGCTTTACCTACTATAAATACGTTTCCTTCAAGTAATTTTATCAAATTTAGCTCACTGTAACCTTTATCAACGGTTGCAGTTTTCTGACGGTATGGTTTAGTCTAGGGTAATAATTTTAATCAATGTTGTTATGCTAACGGCTTATGGCGGCATGGCATCGATAGGCAAATTGGTGAAGTAAATTCGGATGTTAGCTGGAAGAGAGTCATAAATATGTTCACTCGAATAATCTTTCTCTTAATTGTCGATTTTTCTCTAAATAGTATTACTAAAACAGTATTAGGTGATATCTCAGCCAATTTATTAGGTAAAGATAGTAAAGGCGATGTTGTTACCTTGAAAAATCATAAAGATAAAATTGGAGTGACATCCTTTTGGGCGGCTTGGCGATTGATGGTCTATCGAGCTCAACGTGAGGCCACTTCGCTAGTTCGCGTCCTTCAGTGCTTAATTTTCCGAATTATCATTAAAGAGTGGCGCCCCTTGCTGCGCCTTGAGAGATTCCAGTGAAACTTACAGGTAAACGAACGTCTTACCTAATTTTGCTTATTATCATCATCGTGCTGGGTGCATGGATGATGGTGAACAAATTGCAGGGGCCAGAGTTGGCTGTATATCGTATCCAAAGTAAGCCATTGGTGCAGACTGTGGTTGCGACTGGACGGGTTACGTCGGGATCGCGGGCTCAAGTAGGCGCACAAATTTCCGGTGTGATTGCCGAGCGTCTTGTTCGCGAAGGGGATGATGTTCAGGCTGGAGACGTATTGGCGGTGCTGCATGACAATGAACAACTCGCTCGCGTTAGAGAAGCACAAGCTGCGCTTGCAGAGCTTCGTGAATCGAGTAAACCGCAGGCCGATGCGACGTTGAGGCAGGCGGAAGCGCGGTTTGAGCAGTCCAGCCGCGAAGCGCAACGTCGAAAGGATCTATTGCAACGAAAACTAATTTCCCATGAAGCTGTAGAACAGGCCGTTGAACAGGAAACTGAAGCGCGGGCAGCGCTTGAGCAAGCCAAGTTTGCTGCTGAGATGTTGGCTGCTGGCTACCCAAGTGATGTCGCTGCCAGCGAACGCTTGGCGGCCGCACGCGCTGCACTGGAAAAAACAATAGTGCGCGCCCAAGTCAGTGGTACGGTGTTGACACGAAATGCTGAGCCGGGCGACGTTGTGCAACCTGGTCGCGTGCTTTTTGAAATTGCTCGTGCTGGCCAAACTGAATTACTGGTGCCGGTGGATGAAAGGAATCTCTCGGTCTTGGGTTTAGGGCAAACGGCGCTATGCGTAACGGATGCCTATCCAGATCGTCCGTTTTCGGCTACCTTGAGTTTCATCGCGCCAGCGGTGGATCCAGAGCGTGGCAGTATTGATATTCGTTTACAGTTAGAAGCTATTCCAGATTTTCTGCGTCAAGATATGACGGTCACAGTTAATATCGAAACCGGTCGACGGGAGCGCGCACTTGTCGTGCCCAACGATGTACTTGATGATATTGACGGCAACTCAGCCCACGTTTGGAAAGTCAGTAATGGTCGCTTGCAGCGCACGAAAGTGAAGATTGGCTTGCGCGGAATGGGGCAAACAGAGATTACTAATGGATTAGTAAACGGCGACCTAATTATTGCCAACATAGACTCTGCGCTGGAGGATGGCAGACGGGTGCGTACCCGTGAAGATGATGTAAAACTACCAACCAAGGTAACTGATGCAGCTACCGCTCGCGAAACGCCGGTTAAGTTTGAATGACAGGCATATGGACCGAATCGACAATCGCTATTAGGTTCTTGCGCGAAGGTCGCTCACAAAGTGCGTTAATTCTAATCGGCATTGGTATTGGGGTTGCCGTTATCGTGTTTATCAGCGCACTGATCACCGGCCTTCAAGACAACATCATTGATCGTACTTTGGGTACCCAGTCACATATCAGGTTGTCGGCCCCCGATGAGGTAAACCACATTCTAGCGCTAGCTGATGCTGATGACAGCGTACAGCTAGTATTGGAAAGCAAGCGTGCGCAACGACTGCGCTCAATAAATAATTGGTTGCAATTGCGTGATGTGCTGGACACATTGCCAAATGTGACGGCGGTATCACCCATTATTTCCGGACCAGCATTTGCTCGTCGTGGTGAAGCGCTTGAGTCGGTGGCACTGGTCGGCATAGACAGCGAGCGTTACCAGCGGATTCTGCCCATCAGCGAAGACATCATTGAAGGCGTTTTCGAGGTCGGTGCTGGTAAAACTGTGATTGGCAAGCAACTGGCTATTGAGCTTGGCGTCAGTGCCGGCGACAAGCTAAGATTGCAGACTGGGCAAGGCGGCGACAGTGTGTTGAGTATCGCCGGAATTTTTGAGTTAGGGGTGCGTGAGCTTGATGCGCGGTATGTTTACTTAGATATGAGTCAGGCGCAGTCATTGTTAAACCTGCCTGGTGCGGCGACGGTTATCGACATGACTGTCACCGATATTTTTCGCGCAGACATTATGGCGACACGCATAAGCCGACTGACCGAGCAGAAAGTTGAGAGTTGGATGGAAACTAATGCGCAGCTGCTGAATGCCTTGCAGAGTCAAAGCTTGTCGACAAATATGATCAGCATGTTTGTAGGTTTGAGCGTGGCGCTGGGTATTGCTAGCGTGCTCTCGGTAAGCGTTGTGCAGCGAACCCGAGAAATCGGTATCTTGCGCGCCATTGGTATCACACGTACTCAGATGTTGCTTGTATTCCTTATTCAGGGTGCACTATTTGGGCTGTTTGGCTCACTGCTGGGCGGCATTAGCGGTTATATGCTGGTCTGGATCTTTAACACGTTCGGGCCGGGACTGTTTTTCATTCCGGTGGATCTCAGCTTGCTGGTGGCTGCTACCGTGCTGGCAACTCTGACTGGAATCATTTCAGCTTCGATTCCAGCATACCGTGCAGCGCATCTTGATCCGGTAGAGGCAATCCGTCATGTCTGAAGTCGCTGCCTACAATCAGCGCCAAGAGGTGCTGCGGCTAAAAGGATTGAGGAAGAGTTACAACCTAGGTCTGCCAACTGAAGTAGAAGTGTTGCATGGGCTTGACCTTAGTCTTCAGCGCAGCGACTTTGCCGCGCTGATTGGAACATCCGGTTCAGGCAAAAGTACTTTGCTCAATCTGATTGGTTTACTCGATACGCCAACCGCTGGAGAAATCGAGGTGCTGGGTGAGGCTACCCGAACCAGTGATGACAGTCGGCGCACCGCTTTACGTGGTAGCAGGATCGGATTTGTATTTCAGTTCCACCATCTTATTCAGGCTTTCACGGCCCTAGAGAATGTCCTCATGCCGTTGATGGTCACTCATGGAAAGCCTAGCGCCGAGCAGCGCGAGCTTGGGCATAGTCTCCTCGCTGAAGTGGGCCTGGCCGATTACGCTCAACGCAAACCTGATCAACTATCTGGAGGTCAACAACAACGTGTGGCTGTTGCCAGAGCATTGGTAACCCAACCTGCCCTGTTACTGGCAGACGAACCCACAGGCAATCTCGATAGCAAAACTGCAGACGAGGTCTTCGCCTTATTTCGCATGTTCAATCAGAAATTTGGTTGCGCCGTACTTTTGGTAACACATGATGCGAAACTATCCGCTCAGTGCGACCGCATAATAACGCTAGCAGACGGCAGCATCGCTAGCGACAAAGGGACTTAATAAGAGAGGACTTAATAAGACACCCATAAAACTGCGGGACTTAATAAGACACCCATAACAAGAACTTCACCGACTTAATAAGACACCCATAATATATGGTTAATAAGACATCCATAAGAAAGTGATGATTAAGTGGTAATTTTTGTTAGATGTTCTAGGCTTTAAGTTACTAAAATAACCAAGGATGGTTAGCTATGCCTCAATCACGTAAATCTCAAATTAGCCTCATTGATACGCCCTATTATCATTGCGTTTCCCGCTGTGTTCGTCGCTCGTTTTTGTGCGGTGAAGATAAGTTTACGGGACAAAGTTTTGAACATAGGCGGGGCTGGGTCGAGCAACGTTTACTTTTTTTGGCCTCTGTTTTTGCCATTGATATCTGTGCTTATGCGGTCATGAGTAACCATACTCATATTGTGTTGTGTGTGGATAAAGAAGAAGCCGATAACTGGTCGTTAAAAGAAGTGGTTTATCGTTGGCATCAACTGCACAAAGGCACAGTACTTAGCCAGCGGTTTATGCGTGATGAGTCGCTCAGTCAAAGTGAGCTAATCACATTGAATGAAACGATTCATATTTATCGTCAACGTTTGTATGATGTCAGTTGGTTCATGCGCAACCTCAATGAACACATAGCCAGAGAGGCGAATAAAGAAGATAACTGCACGGGTAGATTTTGGGAAGGACGATTTAAATCTCAAGCATTATTGGATAAGCCAGCCGTTTTAGCTTGTATGGCCTATGTAGATTTAAACCCAATTCGAGCCAAAATCGAAAAAACGCCAGAAACCTCAAAACACACCAGTATTCAACAACGTATGCGGGCATTAATTAAAGATGAACAACCAAAAAAATTGATGCGTTTTGTGGGTAACTATAAACAAAATATGCCTAAAGGTATCGCCTTTAGTCTTATCGATTATTGTGAATTAGTGGATTGCACTGGTCGTTGTATTCGAGAAGATAAAGCAGGTTATATAGAGAATCATCATAGTCCCATTTTAGAACGTCTTGGCCTTAATTCGGCCCAATGGATAACGCTTACCACAGAGTTTGAAAAACACTTTCACACTGCGGTAGGCAGTGAGCACATGATGCAACAATTTAAACGACATATAGGCCATCAACGAATACGAGGGATAACAAAGGCCAAAACGTTATTGCAGCAATTCTAAAGAACTAACTATCCAAATTCATTTAAAGCACCCCACACGATGGGCAATTCTTGCTGCTAGGAATATGAGTTAAATTAATATTAATGCTGCATTAACCCTCAGATATTCAAAAATCGCCGCATATTTTTATTGCAAACCTCAAAGCAACTTGATGTAAAACACTTTTTACTGTTGATTCGTTTGAAATTGGATTTAACTATGGGTGTCAAGGTAAAAAGTTTCTCTAAAAAGTTGGGTGTCTCAATACTCTATACTAGACGTTGTGATTATTAAAATGTGATTTACCATATCAATCAAATGTAGTGAGGTATGCACCCACTAACTGAGTTTAATTCATCGCCAAATTTAGGCGTGAGTTTGTTTTGTGTTGCTATACATCATGTTATGAATAGAGAATCGAAGTAAATGCCTGAACCTAACACATTGAAAATAAAATCATTTGCAGCACCTACGGGGCTCAGACAGTGGCTAAAGTTAAATCATGCAACTGAAACTGAATTGTGGATCAATATATTCAAGAAAAGTTCTGGAATTCAAAGTGTGACTTGGAATGATGTGGTAAAAGAGATCTTATGTTGGGGGTGGATTGACGGTATAAAGAAATCCTTCGATGCTCAATCTTATCTGCAGCGAATCACTCCCAGAAAGGCTCGAAGTAATTGGTCTAAAAGAAACACAGAACATGTTGCACTATTGATAAGCGAAGGTCGAATGATGGAGCCTGGTCTTGTGCATGTGAATGCTGCCAAAGCTGATGGGCGTTGGGAAAAAGCTTATGTGGTGAGTGAAATTGAAGTGCCCGGTGATTTCATCGCAGCACTTGAAAGCCAACCCCGCGCAAAACAGTTCTTTGAAACCCTTAATAAATCAAACCGATATGTTATTGCTTATGGCCTAACGAGTGCGAAGAAAGCTGAAACGAGACAAAGACGATTTACAAAATACATGACGATGCTTGCTCATCAGGAAAAGCCTCTTTAGATTGCAGTTACAGTTGAAACAAACACAAAATATATGGCTAAGTTCGGCGTTACATATATTTCAATTATAAATAAACCATTTAACACTGCGCTATCTGCAAAAAGGATGTGAATGCAAAAAAATAACCTACTCATTATCGCTGGTTGCTTAAGTTTCTTCGCAGCGCTGCTGCATATTAGTTGTATCTTTGGTGGGCCTGACTGGTATCGATTTTTCGGAGCTGGGGAAAGAATGGCCCAAATGGCAGCTGCGGGAGACTCCTATCCCACAATTGCTACCTTAGTTATCGCCTCCATCCTTTGTGTTTGGGGGCTTTACGCTTTTTCTGGTGCGGGTTTAATTTTTAAATTACCGTTTTTAAAAACATCTTTGCTGCTCATCACGGCCGTATACCTTATTCGTGGCATTGCTGGCTTCATACTTCCTTTTGTAATATCAGATCCAGTGGTGCATCAAAACTCAATTGCCTTTTGGTTGGTGAGTTCTAGCGTTTGCTGTGTTTATGGGGCTTACTATTTATTGGGTACAAAGCGGTTATGGAATTAGTCTTGCGGGCTTTGCCGTGAATTCATCAAATTACCGCGTTTTTGACGAGATGACTTTCCAAAAGCGCTAGAACAATTCACCTCTTTGCACGATTTTGCAGAGTGAGAGATTTGCAAATGCGAGGCCTTATCCTAAATGCCCCGTTTTCACATAAATTAATGCGCCGTCTTGTTTGGTGAACGGCGTATGCCGACTTAAGTGGGGGCTTCGTAACCAAGTACCTTTAGGATAGCTGCCATGTTCGTCATGGAAGGTGCCATCTAAAACGAAAATTTCTTCGCCTCCCCAATGCTGGTGGCTATTAAATTGGGTATTTGGCGCCCACTTAACTAAAGCAACGTGTTCACTTCCAAAGTGATGTAAGGGCATGACGGTTAGCCCATCAACAAGCCCTTGTTGCCAAGGTTGCGTGGGAGTATGAATCACCTTTTGTGCATCATCGGCTTGTTCAAATTGATGGAGTTTAACAAAGATAATTGCGCCTTCTTTGCCAATTTGAGGAGTGTGCGAGGTCCCTATCGGGTTACGCACATAACTGCCTTGGGGATAATCTTGATGTTCATCTGCAAACACACCTTCCAGTACAAAAAACTCTTCCCCACCAGAATGAGTGTGTGCTGAAAACTCACTAAACGCTGCATACCTAACGATTGAAGTGGCCCTAGCCACCTCATCGCCAATTCTGTCCAGCATCATTCGTTCAACACCTAGCATAGGCGAGTCAACCCATTGATAATCATCCGGACGAATCACAATACGTTGTGCAAAGTTTGCGTTAATACGAGTTGTCATACTTAGGTTCCTACAGTCATTCTTACTTTGATTGATGCCGGTGTTTAAATCCCTACTTGTGTTCACAATAGTTACTAACTAACGGGCGCCAATGGTTGAATGAAATCGGCTAAAAACCAGATTATACAAGTTCTTATTGAAAGTACGTGGTTTTGTTGAAATGAGGTTGCACAAACGTTATGGGTGTCTACATAAAGGGTTAATGTCATGGGTGTCTATATAAAGAGGTGTCGGGTGTCTACATAAAGGGTTAATGTCATGGGTGTCTATATAAAGGGGTAAGGTTGCTGCTGGCCAACTTAATAATCTCAGCAAACATCGGTTTTTCGATGCTTCTATTTTCGACAAAATAAATATCAACTATACTAATGGTAGCTCGGATTTTGTCATTAATATCAGTGACTATTCAATTTTTGCCTTACCAGATGGATTTGATCCAGCAAGCCATTATTTCCATCGTCTGATTGCTCATAAAGCCTTTAACTTGAAGGGGGTAGCAACTTGTTTGAATCAAAAATCTTTCTCTCACTTTCAAGTCTTGTACTGATGTGGGGCTGTTCGGTTATGCCGACAATGGCATCATCCGTCATCGACCTTCACCTTCATGCTGGGCCAAGCAGCTCCGCGTCACGTTGGTATTCAACTGAATTAAACGAGACTGCGGATGAGGCTCAGACACGCTACTTGCTCGATACGTTGAACGCCCATTCTATCGTCAGAGGTGTGATTGGTGGTCCTCCCGCTGACGTAGAGCGGATTCGCAGTGCCGATCCTAGCCGTCTCATAGGCAGTGTGGCATTTCCTTGTTCGGATGGCGTGGATCCAAATTTATTTCCGTGTTTTAAGGACTGTGGCGATTGGCCCAATTTAGATTGGCTAAGCAAAGAGGTTGATGCTGGAAGAATTGGCGCCATTGGCGAATTGTATAACGTGTATGCTGGCGTTGCGCCCAACGATCCTCGTATGTGGCCATATTATGCGCTTGCGGCTAAGCATGACTTGTTGGTTCTAGTGCACGCAGATGCAGGGCCATCTCCAGAAGGGCGAGTTGAGGGATGTTGCGCGGACTTTGACGAACGTTTAGCACGCCCCGCACTTTATGAGCCAATTCTAACTCGCTATCCCCAACTTCGTTTAGTTTTTTATCACGTATTTCGACCTGATTTTGTTCAAGAAGCGTTAATGTTGCTCGACAAGTTTCCAAATGTGATGGTTGAGACATCACCCATGACCCTAGTTCCCACTCCTCTAGTACATAGCTCAATCAATACCTTTGTTGAGGCAGGCCACGAAGATAGGATCGTTTTTGGCTCTGATTATTGGGGAGCTATTTCGGGAAGTCTTGAGGTGATTGAGTCTGCCCACTTTTTATCTGAAAAGCAGAAACGCGCAATTCTTTACGACAACGCTGCTAGATTATTGTCTATGGACAAAAACTAAGGTGCTAGGCAGGGAAATGATTCTCTTGTGAATCTATGATAACTGGTAAACTTCGTTTTCAATAGTTGACTGTAATATGGACGTTCTAAAAAGTGGAAGTTAATTAATGAAAACAGCATTAGTTTTGGGAGCGACAGGATTAATTGGTCAAAATCTAATTAATCGATTAGCGGCAGATGAAGGCGTTGAAAAGGTCGTTGCTGTTACGCGGCGGCCAGTTGAGTATCAATCTAACAAAATCGTTAACCAAGTGGTTAATTTTGACGAACTAGAACAATACAGCGATGTGTTTACAGGTGATGTGCTTTTTTCTTGTTTAGGCACAACTGCGAAGCAAGCCGGTTCTGTACAAAAACAACGAAAAGTTGATTTTGATTATCAGTATCACGCGGCCAAAATAGCCGCCGAAAACGGCGTTAATCACTATATTCTTGTTTCATCTAGCGGTGCGAATGGGAAGAGCATCAGCCCTTATCTCAAGATGAAAGGCGAGTTGGAAGACGCCGTGTGTGTGCTACCTTTTAAACGTATAAGTATTGTGCAACCTTCACTCCTTATTGGAGAGCGGGAAACCTTTCGGTTAGGGGAAAGCGTGGCAAGTTGGATCCTGCCTACTTTATGTAAGCTTCCATTTTTAAAACGCTATCGGCCTATCTCTGGTGATGAGGTGGCGAAAAAAATGATTTCAATTAGCCATACTTCGGCAAATGCGAAACAAATATATCAACTTGATGAGCTTTTTGGGTAATATCTATACTCAACTAATGCTCAAAATATGTTGCACAACCTAACTCTATACCAAGGGTTAGCCATAAAAAATCTGGAGACTATGATGAAACCTATTTTACTGTTAATTGTGTTTTTATGCGGTTGTGTCGCTAAGCCTACTTCGCAAATACCTGCTCAGCCGAATAAACCTGCCATGGAGCTTGGGAATTTTTCTGTCAGTCTTGCGGTTAAAGATATTGTGGAATCTCGAGCGTTCTATGAAAAATTAGGGTTCACTGTCAGAGCGGGAGATCAGCAGCAAAACTGGCTAGTTCTGCAAAATGGAAGCACGATTATTGGTTTGTTCCAAGGAATGTTCGAGCAGAATATTTTGACCTTTAACCCAGGTTGGGATAATGATGGGAAAGAGTTAGCGCAATTTACCGATGTTCGGGCGCTACAAAAAACACTTAAAGCAAAAGGCATTGTACCCCTTGCAGAAGCTGATGAGACGAGCACCGGGCCTGCATTTTTTATCATTGAATATCCTGATGGGAATCAGATTCTAGTCGATCAACATGTGTCAGCATTAGACTAGAAAGTAGTGCCATACCGGGCATTTGGGTAAGTGAATAAGGGGAAATTAGAAAGTCGTTGTCTACTCTCCCTTCGTTTTAATTTTTACATGCAATGACGTTTAGCATTTGACGTCATGTCACGCAATATGGTGAGTTGCAGTGGCAGTGCTATTCAGTACGCTGTCAAACTTCGCTGGGCTAAACGTTGTTTATCACTGAGCAAGGATAGGAATTTGGATACCACATTACTGATTATTCTGGTTTTTGGGTTCATCATGAGTCTTATTGCCATCATTGGTGGGCTTTTCATTTTATTGCCTGAAGATATTTTGCAGCGCTGGCTAAAGGCGATAGTCGCTTTTGCTGCGGGCTCATTGCTTGGGGGCGCTTTCTTTCACATGCTTCCCCATGCACTCAACGCATCGGAAGCACAGAGCATGGTAATGCTATGGGTGGTCGCTGGCTTTACCGCCTTTTTCGCCCTTGACCAACTGCTCGAATGGCACCATTGCCACCGATTACCTTCTGAACATGTTCGGCCATTAGGTCCGCTGTTGCTTATTGCTGATGGGGTGCATAATTTTCTTGGAGGGCTGGCTATTGGGGCTATCTTCCTTGTCGATATACGGGCTGGTATTGCTGCTTGGACGGCCGCCGCGTTGCATGAAATTCCTCAAGAAATAGGTGATTTTGGAGCCATGGTTCATGCAGGCTATTCACGTCGCAAAGCATTAATTTATAACTTTATTTCGGCTCTCACCTTTCCCCTTGGCGGTGTTATTGCCTATGCTGTTGGGCAAAATATGAATGTGTATTTTCTGGTGGCGTTGGGAGCGGGTAATTTTCTGTATATCGCAGGCGCAGATCTGATTCCTGAGATTAAACAGGCTGAAGGACTTCGGGAAACCGGTGTACGTTTCGTGTTTTTTGTATTAGGCGTTTCCCTTCTTTATGCAGTGACACTGTAATGGGTATGACAAAGAGGGGAAGTGTGACACCCAAAATATGTACCGGCACTTTTAGATTTATAGGTATTTATCCTTTCGTCGCGGCATGACTTTATAAAGTACTGAATTAACTATTTAGCTTAATTTGAGGTGTGCATTATCTGCTTTGTACTTCAATTTGAAATTTAGGAATAAAAATGAGCAAAGTTATTAAAAAGCGTCTGTTGATAGTAGTTGGTATCATTTTTTTGTGGTGGTTCTTTTTCTTTGATTTGCGAGTGTATCAACTAAATAATGTATTGGCAGACAACAGTGAAATTGATAATTATCCATATCCCTTTAGTGTCGTCTCTTTTGATAACGGTGTAGCTACCATATCGAGTCCACGCTCGGGGAAAGTATCAGCAGTCACCGTTTTAAGGCAGCTGTTTCCTGAGCTTCGCAATGAAAGTGAAAGCTCGTCAAAAATGGTGGAAGCACAGCAGACATTAGCTGCTACTCAGTCGAAAGCTGCCGAATTAATAAAGCAACAAGAGGACGTTAAACGCGTCACTTGGGAATTAGACGAATATTGGTTAAGCAGTCACGGAATTGAAGTATTTTAAAGCATGAAATTATATCTCGTTGCGGCGACAGTTAACGGTAAATGAGACGGCAAGTATTGCATATCAAGGAGCTTAAAGAGTTGCTGAATTTAGAACAAAAAAAAGCGTTTTGGTCTGATAAATTTGACAGTTTAGATTTATCCGGTGAAGAGGTTTCATCGAAAGAATTTGAAAGCTGTACCTTTGACAAGTGCAATTTCAGCGACACTGCATTTAAAAGATGCACGTTTATCGACTGTGAGTTTAGCCACTGTAATTTGAGTAATGCACAAATAGCATATTGCATATTCACTGATGTTAGCTTTCGAGATTCTAAATTAATTGGGATAGATTGGACTAACGTAGCTTGGTCAGAATTAATCTATAACTCTCCGGTTAAGTTCTATCAATCTATTCTTAACGATAGCTCCTTCTATGGGCTTTGTTTACAAGAGTTAACAATGGAAGCATGCAAAGCGCAAAATGTGGATTTTCGTGAAGGTGATTTTCGCCATTCAAATTTCACCTTTAGCGAGCTGCAAGGGAGTTTTTTCGATAATACCAATTTGTCGGGTGTGGACTTTTCAGAAGCCACTGACTACAACATTGATATTCATCGTAACAAACTCAAAAACGCCAAGTTTAGTCGCTTTGAGGCGGTTAGATTACTTGAAAGCCTTGATATTCAACTCGTTGATTGAATAATCGCGACTTTAAACTAACGTGAAGGTTTTAAGTTTCGAACGGTAGGTTTAGTCTGAATTATTCAATATACATTGCGCAGTTTTGATAATTGCCTCAATAATGGTGTAGTCGGCGCGGCTTTTACCGGTGATAGCATAATAGCGTTCATTTAAGTTATTGGCTTGGCCAATACAATGCACGCCGTATTGGGTTTCAACGTGTGCGGAAATGGCAGAAGGTGCACAAAATGCACCTAAGTTTTCACTTCCAAACAGTTTAAGTAATGCGCTGTCGTCAAATTCGGCGACAATTTTAGGGTAAAGCTGTTCACTTTCAAGCCAACTGGTAAGGGCATGGTGTATGCCTGATGTATTACCTTGAATAAGTAATGGCATATGATTCAAACATTCTGGAAATGAGTGCTGATTGAGAAGTGGCTCTTTAGCAAAAAAACTTAACGAGCTTTCTCCTAAAAAGTGACTGTTGGCGTTTATTTGAGTGCCTGGTGCTATGCCTCGGTCAGCAACTATGAAGTCGATGGCATTGATGGCCAGTTCTTTAAGTAGCCCATCGAAGCTGTCTTCTTTTATGACATATTTTACGTTAGCAAAGTTGCGCATCGTGTCGTGAACAAAATCGTAGAAAAGTACTTTGGGAACGCCGTTTGTAATCCCAATAACAAACTCTTTTGAGTTCACATCGTCGTCACTGCTAAGAATTTCTGCTAGTTGATGGCCTTTTTGAAATATTTCACTGGCATACTGGAAACTAACTTTTCCCTTGTCGTTGAGATATAAACGCTTATTGATTCTGTCGAAAAGTGAATAACCCAGTTGATTCTCGAAAGTGCTAAGTTGGCCACTAGCTGTCTGCGGCGTAACGTGAAGTAGTTTAGCGGCTTTGGCAATACTGCCTTCACGAGCAATCAAATAGAAATAGTAAAGATGATGATAGTTTAAATGATGCATATGTCAGGTTTTTCCGATGAACTAGGAAGAATATAACAGATTTAAGTATTATTGTTTTCAGTTTACTCTCACTACAACATGTGTTTTGGATGCTAATGAAGGAATTATGGGAAAAGTAATCAATTTACAAGCAACCAGAAAAACACTGTTCGGGTTACTAAAGCCGGAGTCGGGCTTTTTCTGGGTGGCAATTGCCTACGGTGTCGCCATCAGTTTAATGACACTCGCTGTGCCTATTGCGGTACAAACACTTATCAATAGTATTGCCAATATTGGCTCTACTCGTTCCGTAGTAACTCTTGCTATTGTGTTGTTTTTAACGCTTTTTATCTCAGGTATCTTGAGTGCGCTTCGAATGCGCATTATGGAGTTTTACGAGCGTAAAGTTTACGCCCGCCTTACTGCGATTATAAGCTTAAAAACGATTATGGCAGCCCATAGCTTTTTTGAAGGGCGGCAAAATACCAACATCACTCAGCGTTACTTCGACATTATGACGTTACAGAAGAATATACCTTCGCTGATGGTCGACGGATTCGCTTTAGTGTTGCAAATGCTAGTGGGTTTTACGCTGGTGTCTTTCTATCACCCGATATTATTTGCATTTAATTTAGTCCTCATACTCGTCATGTATGCAATTTGGAAAATATGGGGTACTGGGGCTAAGCGTTCAGCCATTGAGCTTTCCCATGCGAAGTATGACTCTGCCAAATGGCTAAATGATATTGCCGGTGCTCATGAGTTTTTTAAATCTGCCGCTCACGTTGAATACGCCGGCAGAAGCACGGATACATTCATCAATAATTACCTGAATAAACACAAAAGCCACTTTCACTATACGTTTTCACAAGTGGTTATGTTTCTACTTCTTTATGCTTCTGCCAGTGCCGCTTTGTTGGGCATTGGTGGTGTGTTAGTGGTGCAGGGTCAGCTATCTATTGGTCAGTTAGTTGCAGCTGAGTTAATCATGTCCGCCGTGTTTTTTGGTTTATCGCGCTTTACCCAATATTTGAAATTGTATTATGAATTGTATGGTGCGGCTGAAAAAATCGGTTCGACTCTGGTTATTCCGCAAGAAGATGTGAATGAGCAGGCGGATTGCGTTCCCACCTCGTCCCAGCTGGTGTTTAATAAGCTGCGGTTAAGTCATGGCGAGGATACTTGTTTTATCGACCTTAAAATTGAAGCCGGTAGTAAGTACTTTATTACTACTAACAAGAGTTGGGTGCAAAAACAAATTATTGGGCTGATGAAGCGTTACGATAAACCGCAAAAAGGTGAAGTATTATTAGGTGACTTAAGTTTATATGATTTCGATACCTATGAGTTGCGACAAGGGATTAATACGCTAGACCGCTCTTTAATTGTTGAATGTACTATTGAAGAGTATTTGCGCCTAGCTAATCCTCGTGCAAGTTTTGCAGAGATACGTGCCGCTTTAGCCGCTGTTGAGTTAGATTCAGTGGTTGATGCGTTACCAAATGGCCTTGACTCCAAAATTTCTGTGTTAGGTGCTCCGCTTCAACCTCTGGAGTTTTTGCTGTTGAAGTTGGTTGCGGTAATTATCGAAGAGCCTAAAGTACTTATTATTAATCAGCATTTTGATGCCATACCTTTAGCATTGAGATTACGTTTACTTGCGCGGTTAACTCAACTTAAGTGTACAGTGTTGTACTTCACCAATACGCCTGAGCAAGACTCTTTAGATGGGATTATCTACCTTGAAGACACCGCAAGTATCGTAGAGCGCGGCCCCACAATTGACTTTAACCAACAGTCAAAACAGCAACAGGAGGCTGCTGATGAATAGTGCAGAAAAACGTTTTATCAATAACGTCAGTTCACTTTCATCCCAGCATGTTCCTAAGCTTCATAAAGTTGTATGTGGCCTAGTCATTTCCTTGGTGATATGTACCTCCCTGATTCTATGGTTTACTCCGTGGATGCAAACTGCGTACGGCACTGGTGCAGTAGATTCCCTAGATCCTGTGGATAGAACGCAAGCTATCAGTGCGTTAGTTGATGGTCAAATTAAGCAGTGGCATGTGCGAGAAGGTATGCAGGTAAAGGCTGGAGATCCTATTGTCACTTTGATTGATACTGATGCTGGTCGATTGGAAAAAATGCAATCTCAGCTTGCCGCAGCCAAAGCCGGTCATCAGGCTAACGAGACTGCAGTGGCAAATGCAATGAATAATCTAGCCCGCCAAACAGGACTGCAAGAACAAGGATTGGTGTCTCGTAAAGAAGTGGAAGCGGCACAGATCAAAGTGCAAGAATTAAAGGCTAAAGCAGCGAGTTCATTATCGGCTATCAATGAGGTTAGTATGAGTTTGTCTCGGCAGTCTATTCAAACCAAAGTGGCCCCCGTGGATGGCACTATAATTCGTCTTTATTCGGGAGGCGTGTCGACTTTTGTTAAAGCAGGTTCGGTACTCGGGCAGTTTATTCCGTTGAATGCTAAGCGTAGCATTCGTATTACGGTTACTGGTCTAGATGCTCCCCTTGTTAAAAAGGGGGCAAAGGTGCGATTGCAATTCGAAGGTTGGCCCGTGTTTCAGTTTAGTGGTTGGCCGGGTAGTTCAATCGGTACGTTTGGTGGCGAAGTGGAATATGTGGAGCCCGTTGCAAGTAATGTAGGGACGTTTCAAGTCTGGATAGTACCAGATAAAAATGATGTACCATGGCCTAGAGAAAGTGCCACTCGTCTGGGAAGTCGAGTCAAAGCCTGGGTACTGTTAGAGGAAGTGAAGTTAGGTTATGAATTATGGCGTCAGCTAAATAACTTTCCTCCCCAGCAAACGGCTGAAGCAACTGATAGCCAATCAGAAACGGCAAGTTGGTAGCGCACGATGATTAAATTACCTCTAAGCATAGTAACAGGCCTGTTTTGCGCTGGTTTACTAAATATCGTGTTTGCTAAGCCACCTCTAACAGCAAAAGCGCCCGCCCCAACGGTCTCAGAGCTAATCCAAGCCATGCAATACCATCACCCTTACACACAGGCCATTGCTGAAGGCGAAATTCAAAGTTCAGCTGAGGTGGATATTGCTTTGAGTGAGTTCGACCCTTTTGTTGAACAACAAACATCGAGTCGGGTGAGTGGATATTATGATGGTTTGGCACTACAACAACGAGCAGTAAAACCACTTTCATTTTTCAGTGGCGAGGTTTACACCGAGTACCGCATCGCCGATGGCGACTTTCCTATTTACGAACAAGAATACGAAACCCTCTCTGGTGGAGAAGCCAGCGTGGGTATCGCTGTCTCACTGTTAAAAAATAGAGAAGTCGATAAACGCAGAGTATGGTTAAAAAATGCCAGACTTGCAGGTATGCAGTGGCAAGCCCAAGCACAGGAGCTATTAAACGGTTTTTTGTATAAAGGAATTGCAGAGTATTTATCTTGGTATGAAAGTGCTTTGCAAGTTGTTGAAGTTGAGTCTTTGTTAGCAACAGCTACTGAACGTGACCGAGCGCTTACTACCAGGGTTGAGAGGGGCGACTTGGCACGCGCCACGTTAACTGAATTTAGGGCCAATATACTAGAGCAACGTTTGCTGGTGGCAAAGCTTAAGCAAAAGCGCAATGGACATGCTCAATCGTTATCATATTATTGGCGCAACAGTACCGGAAAAATGCAATCTCTGGTTACTACAGTAACACCCCCAGCCAATATAGAGTGGCCGTTTCATGTTACCAATACGCAGATAGCGCTTTTGCGCAAGCAAATAGGCCAACACCCGGAATTAGCATTGTTACGCATGGATCAAAGCGTTGCACAGAACAAGTATGCTTTGGCGGAAAATGCGCTTTTACCAAAACTTGATTTTAAAGCCTCCATTGCACGAGATATAGGTAGTGGGCCCAATTCACTTGACGGGACGGAAAGTAAATTGGGATTATCATTTTCATATCCCTTGGGAAATAGAAAAGCAAAGGCTGAGCAGGTAAAGCTGGCGTCGAAACAACGCGAATTGAGTAATAAATACCTTTCCACTAAACAATCTTTAGAACAAGCTTTCGAAAAAGCCTACGAATATTGGATTCAGGCTAAAGATATCGCAGATTTACAACAACAAAACGCTGAGCTAGCACAGCAATTATCAAACATGGAGCGCCAGCGGTTCGATGCGGGAGACAGTGATATGTTTACCTTGAATGCGCGAGTATCCAACGAAATTCAAGCGAAAATGAAAGTGATACAAAGCAACATTGAGTTGCTAAATGCGGAATTGATGCTCTATCGCGTGGCGGCTATGTTGCACGATACACGCGTTTAGAGCAGCGATGCTTGTCGTTGCTTCATTGCTTACAATATTTAACAATGAATGAATGCAAAGCACGAAATGTGGAATTTTTGAAGCCACTGATTACAACATTGATCTTCACCGCAACAAACTAAAGAACACTACATTTAGCCGCTTTGAGACAGTTAGACTAGCTGAAAGTCTTGCTATTAAATTGCTCGAATAAGTCTAAATATGGATGGAGTCTTACAATGGATGAAATAATATTTTGTTGCATACATTGCTGAATATGCGTTTTTATAACATGAAAATTGAATGCAAATTAGGAGTGTTATGAATATCCCGAAGTTGTTAATTATCGTTTTATGCTTTATTGCTAGTTGTGCGTTATGTGCGGCGCAAAGCAAGCCTGAAATAATGGCTAAAAGTCAATTTACGATTGGTGATACCATCGAATTTCATTCTATTGTGTTAGATGAAAGTAGAGTGCTTAATATCTACCTGCCAAGTAGCTATGACGCGGCTATTGATAAACATTATCCAGTTATCTATCTGCTTGATGGATCTGCTTCTGAAGATTTCATTCATTTAGCGGGCTTAGTCCAATTTGGCTCGTTTTCTTGGATAAATCAACTTCCTGAGAGCATTGTTGTAGGTATTGAAAATGTTGATAGGAAGCGCGATTTCACCTATCCCACTACTAACCTTTTAGATCAAAAAGACTTTCCAACAAGTGGAGGCTCTGAACAATTTATTCAGTTTATCGGCACAGAAATCCAACCATTAGTCGAAAATAACTATCGTGCAAACTCGAAAAAAACCATTATTGGTCAATCATTAGGGGGATTGCTGGCCACTGAGATTTTATTCAAAGCACCCAATCTCTTCGATAATTACATTATTATTAGTCCGAGTTTATGGTGGGATGATGAGTCACTATTAGAATTCGCAGCGTTAACCTCTAGTTCGCCTAAGTCCATTTATATAGGTGTAGGAAAGGAAGGTGAAATTATGGAGCGAGTAGCAAAAGCGCTATTTGAAAAAGTTAAAGCAAATACACCTTCGCACTATGCCGTTTACTTTAATTATTTTGAGCAACTAAGTCATGGCGACACTTTGCATTTAGCCGTGTATGACGCATTTGATAAGATATTTAGAAGTAAAAAAGAGTAAGCATACTTGTTTAATCAGCAGGTCAGAAATCCAAATTTTGGCTTAAATTACGTTGAGAATTCCCGATGAAAAAGAAAATTATCGCAGCGTTACAGATTGGCTCTTCCTCCCAAGGAACGGCGCAAACGTTACAACTGATCTTAGGTTATAAAGAGCGTATTTTAGATTCCAAATGTGATTTGTTAGTGATGCCAGAAGCACTATTGGGGGGCTACCCCAAAGGAGCTGACTTTGGCACTAAAGTGGGATATCGAACGGAGCAAGGGCGTGAAGACTTTTTACATTACTGGCAGCAAGCAATTGATATTGATGGTCCGGAAGTGCAAGAGTTGGTTGAACTGGCAAAAAGTTGTAATACGTCAATCGTGATAGGGATTATCGAGCGCGGTGGTTCAACTCTTTATTGCACGGCGTTATTCATTACCGAAAAAGGTGAAATTAATAAGCACCGTAAATTGATGCCCACCGCCAGTGAACGATTAATCTGGGGGCAAGGTGATGGTTCGACATTACCTGTATTAGAGGTATCTGCAGGGCGTATTGGTGCGGCCATATGCTGGGAGAATTACATGCCATTGTTACGCTCAGCCATGTATGTCAAAGGTATAGAAATTTGGTGTGCACCAACGGTCGACGATCGCGATATATGGCAGGCAAGCATGCAACACATCGCCTATGAAGGACGCTGCTTTTTAGTCAGTGCTTGTCAATATCAACCTGCACCGACTGCAGAAACCAGCATAGATCCATCTTGGCCAAAAGATAAACCTCTAATTAGAGGCGGTAGCGTGATTATTTCACCTATGGGTGAGGTACTAGCAGGCCCAATATACAATGAAGAGGGATTAATATGCGCTGAGATTGATTTAGACGAGATTGTTAAAGCTCGATATGATTTAGACCCCGCCGGGCACTATTCCCGTCCCGATATCTTTCAACTGTCCGTTAACGAGCAAGCTCGTCCAGCAGTAACCATTGTGAAGCCTGAAAATAACAATTAGTGATGTTTTGCTTGGCTAAAAATGGCAAAATAATAGACCTTCATCTTTGCTTTAATTAGCAAATTATTTTCATCAATAAGTCGAGTTGTATCATTTGCAATATTCTCAGCGTGCGCAAGGTATTTCCCCCTTTTTTGCTATGGCCTTTGGGGCTAAAGCTGCCGAGTTAGAAGCCCAGGGGCATCATGTTATTAAGCTAAACATAGGTGAGCCTGATTTTGGCGCACCACCTGATGTGTTGCTTTCTATGCAGCAGTTAGCTACCACAGCCCCTCTTCCTTATACCTCAGCTTTGGGGTTGCCTGAATTGAGGGCGGCCATAGCGGGATTTTACAAAACGGCGCACAATGTTGATTTGAATCCTAACCGTGTGGTGGTAACCGCTGGGGCTTCTGCGGCTTTATTGTTGTTATCTGCGGCCTTTGTCGATCCCGGTGATAAGGTCATTATGGGCGATCCCTCCTACCCTTGTAACCGTCAATTTATTAAGAGTTTTGGTGGGAACGTACAGTTGGTGCCCACCCAAGCGCAGACACGTTTTCAGTTGAACATGGCGTTGCTTGAAAAACATTGGCAACAGGGGACTCGTGGTTTGATGTTGGCTACGCCGTCGAACCCTACAGGTACGGCTGTCGCGCCTGATGAACTGGCGGCAATGTGTGAATTCGCAAAAAGCCGTGGAGCATGGCGCATTATTGATGAAATCTATCTAAATTTGCATCACGGCGATGCCAATACTCAGCCCGTTACGGCTTTGTCATTCGATGATGAAGCGCTGGTTATTAATAGTTTCTCGAAATACTTTGGTATGACGGGCTGGCGGTTAGGTTGGTGTGTAGTGCCTGAACGCGCGGTGCCAGTGATGGAACGCATGGCGCAAAACTATTATATTTGTCCATCGACACTCGCCCAGAAAGCCGCATTAGCCTGTTTTACCCCGGCGTCGATTGCCGTCTGCGAATCACGGCGAGAGACCCTTAGATCCCGTAAAGAATTGGTGTTGGCTGGATTAAAAAAATGCGGTTTAGACGTGCCCGTTCAACCAGACGGTGCGTTTTATGTTTACATCGACGTAAGCCGCACCGGACTTTCCGCCATGTCGTTTTGCGATCGTGTTTTACAGGAAGCCCATGTGGCGCTAACGCCAGGCAATGATTTTGGTGAATACCAAGGCGACCACTTTGTACGTTTATCATTTGCTTCAGCAGAATCAGAGTTAGAGGAAGGGCTAAAAAGACTTGCTGGGTTTATGGAGAAATGGGTGAATTGAAACTAAGAGATTAAAGGGGTACAATTTTCCCCCTCGTGAGTTGCTGTATGACTTTGATTCGTCGGCTGCGAGGCTAAACATTATAAATGCAAATATCTCAATAGGATGCCCTTCCTATTTTGGTATTCAATTCGATTAGAGTAAAAAGGACGTAAGAATATGAAGATTTTAGGAATAGCGCTATTGAGTTTAACTATTTGTAGCTGCGCGACACAAACTTATAATGTAAATGGAGGCGGTGGTACTGAGCCAACGAAAGAAACAATGCAGCCATTTTTTGTTAGTGGAATTGGTCAAACGCAAGAAATGGATGCTGCCGCTATCTGTGGTGGCGCAGACAAAGTAGCTAAAGTTGAGTCTCACGTTTCATTTTTGAATGGATTTTTAGGTGCGATTACATGGGGTATCTATACTCCAAGGCAAGCTAAAGTTTTTTGCATAAAATAAAGTTGATATTAAGGTTTGCTAAAGCTGATAGTTATCAGTTTTAGCAAATTTCTGCATACAAAACGCGATAAAACTGTTGTAAACTTCAAACACTCGACGCTTAAAAAACAGCCAGATCAGTGAAAATATATTGATTAAAAAAAGCGACTTTATTCTCTTACAGATAGCGTCCAGGTATCGATTCAATGCAGGTAAAACAGCATTTATATGGTTATTTCAACTTGCTATTATTGCGGTAAATACAGGCTGTGTATCTTTACCTAAAAATAATTCAGTTCGGAGTTTATCCGTGATCGCACCTCCCGACGCAGTGTTAAGTCAACTTGCATCTGCCAATACACCATCAAATCCAAATGAATCATCCTTTGTCTTTCTCAGTGACGGTGCAGATGCCTTTGTCGCCAGAATGGCATTAGCGTCCAAGGCAGAAACCAGTATTGATGTGCAATATTATATTTGGCACAACGACGTTACAGGCAATCTGCTGGTAAATGAATTGATTAAATCTGCGGAAAGGGGCGTGAGAGTGCGTATTTTAGTGGATGATATTAACTTTTCATCTGCCAATGATGATGCACTCGCCTTACTTGCAAGTTACCCCACAGTTTCGGTAAGAGTGTTTAACCCTTTTAACCGAAAAGTGGATAAAGTTAGCCAGATGGTGCTCCGCTTTGGTGACATCACCCGGCGAATGCACAACAAGTCTTTCGTGGTAGACGGCCAAGTTAGTATTCTTGGTGGACGAAATATTGGGGATGAATATTTTGGCGCCAATAGTCAGTTAGAGTTTGCTGATCTTGATGTGCTTTCAATTGGGCCAATAGTCGCAGACGTTTCATCGGTATACGATTTATATTGGAACAACCCTTTAGCTTACCCAATTGAATTGCTTCGCCCTAAGATGTTCGATAAACAGTACATTGATAAAAAGCGCGAAGAATTGTTTGATTTTGCACTTGAGCAACAAAACTCTGTTTATGGAGATAAAGTTCGTGCGTCAAACTTTCTGAAACAGTTACTGGAGCACAAGCTTTCATTTTTCTCCGGTAATGTTGAGTTGATTTACGATGATCCTGATAAAATTTCAAGTAGTCGGGATCAAACTGAACTTCACCTGATCAGTAAATTAGCACCGAAAATACATAATATTCATAAAGAGTTACTCATTATTACACCTTATTTTGTGCCAAAAGATAAGGGCTTAGATTTTCTGCTGGCCCTTGAACAAAAAGGAGTGCAAGTTAGAGTTGTTACTAATTCATTAGCATCAACAGATGTCTCTATGGTGCATGCGGGCTATAAAAATGCCCGTAAAAAACTACTTAAGGCTGGTGTTGAGCTGTATGAAATGAAAGCAGATCCAAGTGCCCTAAAAATGCCTAACAAAACAAATTTTGGTTCATCAAGAGCGAGTCTACATGCCAAAACTTTTGCAATTGACCGTGAGACTTTATTTGTCGGCTCGTTGAATGTTGACCCTAGGTCTTTTACTGAAAATACCGAGATGGGCATGTTAATTCATTCCAAAGAGGCCGCGCAAATTCTAGGGGAATGGTTTGACTCAGATCTCAAAGACAGTGTTTACACGCTGTCTTGGGATGAGCAAAGTAGTAATATAATCTGGACAGACTACAATGATGGTGATGTGAGAAAATATTCCCACGATCCTGATACAAGTTGGTTACTTCGACGCTGGGTAGACTTTTTAAGCTTGTTGCCAATAAAGTCTCAACTCTAGATTTTTAATAGGTTTAGGGGCCTCAAACAACAATAGAATATCAGAGTGAAGTTCATATTCCTTCGATAATACTAACCCATTAGTTTTCGTTTTTACCTTCGATGGCGCGAATTTTTGAGTATATCTCTTCCGCCTCATAGGTGAGTTGCGAATAGCTTTTGATATCGCCATTTCGTTGTGCATGCATTGCCTTTTCTAATTTCATGGCATGCTGTTTCTTGAGTTTTTTAGCCGGGTCGCTTTTAAAGAGTGAAAACATTATATAATTCCTTTATAAATTACAGCTTCTACGTACAAACATCGAAAAGGTTTAAAATTCGTTTTATTGGTTTCGGTGCAACAAACTAACAAATAATGCCTAGCCAGTTAGAATATATATCAAAATTTGCTATCTTAGGGAGTTCCAAATGCGTAGCCAACGTTACCGAATACTCTGCATAACGATGGCTATAAAAATACAAAGTAAGTTTACAGAAACTGCCAAACCCACTACCACAAGGAGAGTTATATGAATGATAAGAAAGAAGAATATTGGGGAATGCCGTTAAATACTTATTGTATGCTGATTCATTTGAGTCAGCTAACCAGTATTATCATTCCAGGGTTGGGATTTATCTTACCTATCGTTATGTGGGCAACGAATAAAGATAAACATGAAGCTATCGATATACATGGCAAAATCACGGTTAATTGGTTAATTAGCCTTTTTATCTATTCAATAGTTTGCGGTATTTTAGTGTTTTTAATTGTCGGGGTTTTTGGACTAATTATATTGGCCATACTTAACTTAGTGTTTGCTATTATCGCAGCAATCAAAGCCAATAATGGTGAGGTTTGGGTTTATCCCCTTAGCATTAAGTTTCTTAAATAATTGGCTCTTCAGTGCCACAGAAAAAAATTGATAGACCTCCTCTGTATTTTCTGTGGCTATGACGACCTTGAATCTGTGGCCTTTGGCTAGTAAAAGTTAAAACACCTCAAGTGTATCACTCCCCTGCGCGACCACATTGCGTGGTTTAGCATGAAAATTTTGACTATCATTATAAGAATATCAACAATCATCAAATTTATTGGTGGTTGTTATTGTTCAATGATGTTCGAAGTCGGTCTGAAGTGAAAGCAAGACATTAGGTGTCTCAAGCCAACATTGTAAAAACACTATTAAGGATGCTAATGAATCTTTATCCTTCCTTAAAACGAAAATCTGAGAAATGGCTCTTATTATTACCAAGGGTTCGATTCTTTGGTTTTTTTGGTTATCTTTCTATTATTATCTCTTTAAGTCTTGTTATGTTTGCCGGTTCGCAAATGGTCACCGGAGACCAAGGCGATTTAGTGGTTTCTAAGACCACTGCGGAGTATCGAGGTTTCGTTTGGATGTTAAGTATGATCAGTTTTTCAATTGGTTTACTTTGCCTGATAATTAGTGATTTAAGGGGCGCTGTTGTGTCTATTGAATACAAAGGTGCTCAATAATGAGAGATCCTGAACGCATTACTGAATTACTCGAACTTATCAACGCGCTGTGGAGCAAAAGCCCAGATTTACGTTTTAATCAGCTGATTTATAACCTGCAATACGGGTATTCTCAGAAAAACAGTAAGCTTGGTCTTATCAAAGTCGAGGACAGTGATGGTTTTACTCGTACCGGTTTTGATTTTTTTAACCTCGAAGATGAGGCTTTTATTACATACCTCAAGGAGGTTTTATCCCATGGAAAATATTAATACTTCTGCCAATCGACCTAGTAACTCTATGCACGCTCTTACTTATAAAAGCATTGTCGGGTTGAGCTCTGTGCTGCTTAGTTTGTTAGCAGGATGCACGACAATTGCGCATCAAAATAGCCCAAGCCCTGACTACGATGTGGCCTTTACGTGTGTGAATGGCGAGAGCTTGCGAGTGCAATTTTATACTGAGCAAGAAGTCGCTGTGTTGCTGCGGCATTCAGATGAGATAACCTTGCCTCAACAAAAGAGTGCATCAGGATTTATTTATAGTAATGGGCCTAACACTATTCGAGGTAAAGGCGATAATTTGACTGTCGAAATTGGCAGAATGATGCCAATCGAGTGTGTAAAACAGTGAGTATTTCTCTCAGACATCAAGGCACTGCCCTCTAACCTGAAATCCGCCGCCTTTGACTTATATTATGACTGATTAATATTGCTTGGCTTGAATTAGAACGTTTTGAAACCCATATTACTAAATTGAAGCCCAGGTCGAAGTTAGCGGGTTTCTAGTTTAGTTTTTCACTGAGGTTTAAAATGACAGATTCAACCATTCAGATCGTGTGTTCAAGTTGTAATGCAAAAAACCGTCTTCCCCAAAATAAACTTGCCGATAATCCGTTGTGTGGGAAATGCGGCAAGCCGGTTCTATCGAGCCATCCAGTTGCTGCTACTGACCAAAACTTCAGTCGTTTTATTACCCATAACGGCTTGCCAGTAGTGGTGGATTTTTGGGCACCGTGGTGCGGCCCTTGTAAGCAATTTGCGCCCACCTTTGAACAAGTAGCCAGTGAAATGTCCACTCAAGCCTGTTTTGTAAAGTTAGATACAGAACGTAATCAGCAAACTGCTGGTGGCTATCAAATTCGCTCCATTCCAACGTTAATGATATTTCATCATGGCAAAGAAGTCGCTCGTCTATCTGGTGCCTTACCTAAAACTCAGTTTAAACAATGGTTAGCACAAAACTTACCGAAAGTGTAATTTGGGAATACAAAATCGTTAGTGTGATTTTCAACTGATTCACTCAGTACGGTTCGACAACCTTCGCCTACTCTAATCGGTGATTATGGGGTTGGATTGGGCTGGGTAGTGTTTTCTCGCCTAAAATATCGAGCAAGTTTATTTCAATCGTTCTCGACATGGCATGTAGTGGCAGATCATTGGCTGATACCCCAAATGGTTCTTCTAATTCCTCGCTCAATGCGTCTAAACCAAAAAATGTGTAGGCTATTATGGCGCTGAATAACGGCGTCATTAAGCCTTGTGAAGCGACAATACCGAAGGGCAACATAAAGCAATACAAGTATGCGGTGCGTTGCACAAGTAACATGTATGCGAAGGGAAGCGGGGTATTTTGAATACGCTCACACGATGCCTGAACGTCAGCCATGGCTGTTAAATGTTCATCCATTTTTAGCATTAAAAAGTCAGATATCATATTTTTTTGTCGACACTCTCCTAGTCTTATTCCGATTAAACGCAAAATTCCATCGGATAAGCTTTGTGCATCTCGTATAAATTGCATATCGTTTTGTGCAATGTAAGGCGTAATATCGGGCCAGGGATCAGAGTGTCGTAATTGATGTCGCAGTGCGTGGCTAAATGCAATAATCAGTTTGATGATGTATTTTTGGGTTTCAGCTCCCTCAGTTTGCTTGTCATCAATATAGGAAGTTATCTGACGGGAGAGGCTACGAGAAGCGACTATGAGCTTGCCCCACTGTTTACGTCCTTCCCACCAGCGGTCATAACTTGCATTATTTCGAAAACCCAGAAATAACGATAAGGCGACCCCAAACAATGCCACTGGGGCGAGTGTGAACTCGGGAAATGCCTCAGGGTAAAAATGTTGGATGGCTGCAACACCTGCGCCTAATAAAGTAATAAAGATAATTCGCAGATAGATGAGCGGTAAAACCGAGCCTCTTATAATAAAAAACAAGCGCAGTGAGTGGGGATTATCGCGTATAATCATAGGTGCCTCTATCTGGATGGTTGTATGCCATTATAATGAAATGGCGAACAAATTTCAGTGAACCTTAATATTAGGAGCCAACATGAAAACTGCATCACCAGCCAATGGAAAACCGCCTTCATTTGATCCAACAGATAGTCAGCGTATCGAAATCAGTTCGCCGAAAGACTGGGCTGCTGGCATTCCAGCTGTTATTTCTGCTTATAAAAACGTCACATCGAAAGCTGGGCCCTTTAAAGGTACGCGGCTTCTGTCTGATTTGAATCAGATTGAAGGCTTCGATTGTCCTGGCTGTGCTTGGCCTGATCCCTTAAACAAGCGCGCGACGTTTGAGTTTTGCGAAAACGGAGCAAAAGCGGTGGCTGATGAGGCAACAACGAAGCGTGCAGACGCGCAGTTTTTTGCTAAACACATTATTGCTCAGTTATGTGAAAAATCTGACCGTTGGCTCAACGATCAAGGTCGCTTAGTCGAGCCAATGTGGCTTGCGGAGGGCGCGGAATATTATCAACCTATCGATTGGGATAGTGCGTTTGCAATCATCGCCAAGCAATTGAATGTATTAGAAAGCCCCAATCAAGCCGCGTTTTATACTTCTGGGCGCACCGGCAACGAAGCGGCATTTTTATATCAATTATTTGTGCGTAAATTTGGCACTAATAACCTTCCGGATTGTTCGAACATGTGTCATGAGTCCAGTGGTGTCGGATTGGGGGAAACCATCGGTGTGGGCAAAGGCACCGTTAGTCTTGAAGACTTAGAACATGCTGAAGCGATTTTTGTGTTTGGTCAGAATCCGGGGACAAATCATCCGCGAATGCTCGGAACACTGCAGGACGCAAAACGTAATGGCGCAAAAATTGTTGCCATCAACCCGCTGGATGAAACCGGCCTCAAACGCTTTAAAAATCCACAGGAAGTGTCCGGGGTGATTGGCAACGGTACTGCGCTTCGAGATTTGTATTTACCGGTGAAAATAAATGGGGATGTCGCGCTATTAAAAGGTTTGTGTAAAGTCTTAATTGAACGTGATAACAAACATCAGCCAGTACTGGATCATGAGTTTATTGAGCAGTATTGCCATGGTTTTGAAGAGTTTAAGGCCGATATTGAGCAGACCAGCTGGCAGGATATTGTAAAGGGTAGTGGTCTATCCCAAGCGCTCATTGAGCAGGCTGCAGATATTGCCTGTGAATCGAAAAAAACTATTTGCTGTTGGGCAATGGGCATGACCCAGCATAAAAATGCGGTGGCCAATATTCAACTAATGACCAATTTTTTGATGCTGCAAGGCAATTTAGGCAAGCCCGGTGCCGGTGTTTGTCCTGTGCGAGGTCATAGCAATGTGCAAGGTGACCGAACCATGGGCATTTGGGAAAAACCTAGAGCGGAATTTCTAGACGCTCTTGAACAAGAATTTGCTTTTAACCCGCCAAGAGACAACGGTGTTGATGCAGTTGAGACTGTGCATGGTATGCAGCAAGGGCAAATAAAAGTACTGTTTGCCTTGGGCGGAAATTTTTTCAGGGCCATGCCTGATCATCAAGCCAATCAACAAGGGCTAAGTCAGTGTGAGTTAACGGTGCAAGTGTCAACCAAGCTAAACCGCTCTCATTTATACACTGGCAAGCAAGCATTAATTTTGCCCGCGTTAGGGCGCACTGAAATTGACACTCAAAATAGTGGTATTCAAACTATCACCGTTGAGAATTCAATGGGGGTTATTCAAACTTCCCACGGCAAGATCCCTCCTGCATCTGATTTACTAAAAAGCGAAGTAGATATTATTGCTCAGCTTGCACAGCAGACGCTTAAAAATGATAGTGTTAACTGGTTAGCATTACGGGATGATTACCGTCTTATTCGCGACCATATTGCGAATGTTATCCCCGGTTTTGAAAATTTTAATCAACGTATTGATGAGTTGGGTGAGTTTGTACTCCCCAACGGTGTGCGGGACGCGCGAAACTTCGTTACAGCCACGGGTAAAGCAAACTTCATGGTGCACAGTATCGACAATATTGATGTGCCAGAAGACTGTTTATTAATGATGACCATTCGTAGTCACGATCAATTTAACACCACAGTGTATACCAACAATGACCGCTATCGTGGCGTTCGTGGCACTCGTAAGGTGCTGTTTGTTAACAAAGAAGACATTGCAGATTTGGGGATGCACAGCGGTCAAAAAGTCACGATTCGTAGCCATTGGCCGAATGATCAGGCGAGCATCAGAGAAGTAACTGATTTTGCGTTAGTGGAGTATGCTATACCGAAAGGGTGTGCCGCGGCCTATTACCCTGAAACCAATGATTTGATCCCCATTGGCAGTGTAGCTGATAAAAGTAACACACCAGCCTATAAGTCGATTGTGATTAGTTTGCATGCCGCTAGCTAATCGTAATGGTGAAAAAGGAACACAATGGCAAGCGCTCAATATGCGCTTGCCGTGTTACAGAAGGTTAGTGTCTAAAGCTAGGCATTAAAGCGGGAATACCCGGCAACATGCCAACCAAAGCCATTACGCTGGTTAATATAACAAACATGACAAGTGGAATAATCCAACGACTCATGTGAGTTAACTCAGAACTTCTTTCTTTACAGCCTATTAATCCTAGGTTATCAAGCAACATAGTTAGTGACCATCCAAATGCAGGGTTCACCAAGGTTGAAGCGAATACTACAATGGCCGCAGATTGGGTGGTTTTGCCTTCACGGGTCATTTCCATGCCTGCTTCAAGAAGTGGAATAAATACCCCTACTATTAATGCAACACATAACACCGGTTGCCAAATGGCGAGATCCATTGGGTATCCCCATACACCTGCAATAACGCAGAATAACGCGGTTAAAATAGCCCCTGCGGGTATCGGGCGCTTAGCAATGGCTGCAGGCACAATATAGGTGCCCCACGAAGAAGCGAAATTGGCACCGCCTAAAATCGAACCAAAGGTTTGTCTGGCTGATGCGCTTAACATAGTGTCATCGATGTTCATTTGCACTTTTTCGGTACGCTGTGGGTAGCTTATTTTTTGGAAAACTTGATGACCCAAGAAGTCCGGAGACCACATGGCTACAGCAAGTATCGCAAAGGGTAATACCACAACAAAACTCTCAATAGTCGGCAAACCTAACATCCAGCCAGTATTTTCTCCCCACCAATACATAGGGTTCATGTTGGGTAATCCAGGCGCGGTATGGAACTCAAAGGGGGCGCCTAATGCAAAAGCGGTAGCCCCGCCCAATACGCAACTTAGTGGTACCGCCAACCAACGTTTTTTGAAGTGTTCCAAAAATGCATAAAGTAGGATAGTGGCCAATATAACGATGAAAGCAATATGGGTTTTATCAATACCTTCAGCCCACACAAACAGCTTTTTGACTTGGGAAATTGTGCCAATAAAGCCTAAATAGAGTAAGAGGCCGCCACATACCCCTTTACTCGTAAGTCGGGCGAGCAAACTTCCGCCTTTACTGAATGCCAAAATCAATCCAAAGGCTCCAATAAGCAGTCCAAATGCCATTGGATGTCCGCCAGTGGCAACAACGATGGGAATTAACGGAATTAACGGCCCATGGGTACCCGCTAAGTTGGCAGTGGGTAGGATAAAGCCTGAAAACAAAATAATGAAAAAAGACACTATGAGCAACTCGTAGCGCACATTCTCTAAAACAAATTCATCACCAAGCCCAAGTGCACCAGCAAAGGTAGCTGCAATGGCGGCAACCATAACCACCTTACCAATGGTGGCAGCCATTGCTGGAATTGTATCTTCGAATTCAAAACGGTAATCTCTAAATGGTAAATTAGGCCGCCAGCGTTTTGGTTGCATAATTTGCAGTTCGTGCTCTAGGTATTCATCCCTAGTTTCAAATTCAGAACTCGGTTTGTGAAGCTTTTCATAGCTATCGGAAACAGCTTTACTCTCCGTCACTTGTTCAGCTCCAGATGTTACGTCATCTTGCGGCGTGGTATTCATGATTTCCCCGGCAACATAGTTGCTCTTAAAAAATAAAAAATAGCTTTATTTAAAGCAAATGAATGTTGAGGGCGTAGGATAGATCAGCTTTTTAAAAATTACGATAAGCCTAAGGTCTTACATATTTTAATTAAAATTTGTGAATGTAAATTGCAGTTAATAGAAAAATAGTGACTAATTTAAAGATACAAATCAAATGATTAGCCTGTTGGGCGGTGTAAAGGCGTGTCAAATTGAATAAATACAAGGCTATCGACTAATTTCCTTCTTACTAAAATGCATTAGCGTTCACTAATTAACGCTTACTTGAATTCACCCTTGCAATTCAAAGCGAGGCTCAAGTATTCAAAAAAGATATAGATAACCGATGACTTATTTTTTTTATGTCTAAATTTTTTATTTAAATAAGCTGTTTCTATCCATCATAAATCCAGTTGTCATTTTTTGCTAAAACATGAGGGGAGTCACAGACTACAATCAAATTTATGTGATTTTTCACTTTTTTATGATGGTTTAAGGCTAATTTCTTTTTGCGCCGGCATTGAGTTTTAGAGTATAATTTAAGCAGACTACAGGTTTGTCGTCTGAGCCTATTTTGCTCTAATTAGTATAGGTTAAAAAACACTTTAAATAGCTCTATTGAGTAGAAAAAGTTGGTTTCACGTTCAAAGCACGATATTGATATCAGCGTAAATACGCTTTTAGGAATTGGACAGAAAACTAAAGTAGTGGTAAGTCGAGTAAAAAATTGTATGGCTAATATACCTAAGGGTATTATTCTACAAGCATGGATCAGCTCGAGTGCTCTTCAAACTGGGTCATAATCATATCCCTCCAGCGTTAAAAGAGACTAAATTAATTCAAAATGACCCTTAACGAGTCGTTATTGAGTTAATCGGTGTATCTATTTTTTTGAGCTTATTGCCACCAATGTCCTTCTTCAACAAGCTTACTGTTTTTGTATCAAATTATTAACTGAATCTGTGACGTGACTCAATTTAACGACTTTTTCTAAAGCCTCGTTAGGGCACAACTTAAATCAGGTCAAAAATGCTATCTGCACTTAGAAAATCGCTACAAAGTAAACCCTCCTACCATGATATTCAGGCTAACGTTCTTGCCGGCTTAACTGTTGGTGTTATTGCTCTTCCTCTTTCTATGGCTTTAGCCATTGCCAGCGGCGTGCCCCCGCAACACGGCCTTTATACGGCGATAGTGGCGGGGATCATCATTGCCTTAACGGGCGGATCTAAAGTGAATATCTCCGGTCCTACAGCCGCTTTTGTGGTTATTTTGCTGCCCATTGTGCAGCAGTATGGCTTAGGAGGCTTGCTGGTGAGCGGGTTTATGGCCGGTTTTATCCTAGTTTTAATGGGAGTTGGTAAATTTGGTAAGCTAATTGAAATCGTACCCTATCCAGTGATTGTTGGTTTTACATCAGGGATCAGTGTCGTTATCGCTACCTTTCAGATTGGTGACTTTTTAGGGTTAAGCATTGAGTCTCTTGATGGCCATTATTTAGATAAGTTAGGGGCTATCGTTTTAGCCTTGCCTACCCTGGCGTGGCAAGAAACCTTGATTGGCGTTGTGACCTTAGTGGTGTTATTGCTGTGGCCAAAGTTTCGTTCAAAAATTCCGGGGCACTTGGTGGCTTTGTTGATTGCCAGCTCTGCTGCATGGTTACTTAGCTTGACGGTAGATGATTTCTCTGTTGCCACTATTGGTAGTCGTTTTTCGTATGATATTAATGGTGTGGTGGGAAATGGTATTCCTCCAATTTTGCCAACCTTCGAATGGCCATGGAATTTACCTGGTGCAGATGGTGCGCCAATTGGTATCAGCTTTGAGTTAGTTCGCTTGCTGCTTCCATCGGCAATAACCATCGCAATTCTAGGTGCCCTTGAATCCTTATTATGTGCCGTGGTTGCTGACGGCATGTCGGGGAAAAAACACAACTCCAATGATGAGCTAATCGGTCAGGGAATTGGTAATATCATTTCTCCATTATTTGGAGGCTTGCCTGCTACCGCTGCCATAGCTCGCACAGCGGCAAATGTGAAAACCGGCGGAAGTCTACCCCTTTCTTCCGTGATCCACGGCTTATTCATATTACTCAGTATCTTACTGCTTACGCCTTTGTTGTCTTATATACCCATGGCTTCTATGGCCGCGTTGTTGTTAATGGTTGCTTGGAATATGAGCGAAGCTAAGTATTTCATTCGAACCATAAAAATTGCACCACGGGACGATGTGATCGTGTTGATTTTGTGTTTCCTCCTTACAGTATTATTTGATATGACCATTGCTGTAGGCGTAGGGATTGGCTTAGCTGCCATGCTGTTTATTCGAAGAAGTATTAGTTTGACGCAAACCTCTGAGATAGAAGCTGATCATGCCGACTACGATATGCCTGACAACACGGTTGTTTACGATATAAACGGAGCATTGTTTTTTGGATCTGCACATAAAGCACTGAAAACCATTGCGTCAGTGAGGCCTGATGTGCGGGTGGTTATTCTTGATATGTCTGAGGTTACTCTCCTTGATATGAGCGCCATCGTGGCGATGGAGTCCATCGCTAATGATCTACAGCAAAAAAATATAGGGTTAATTATTAATAGTTTGCAGCCGCGCATGATCTTAAAACTCAGACGTGCAGGCATCCGGAAAAAAGTGGGTAAAATCGCATTTTCGAGAACCTTGAATGATAGTTTTGAATTAGCCCGCAAAATGCCAATGTAATTTTAACTATTTAGCCTCTTAAGTTGCTCTTGAGGTTAAATGTAATTTACTAACATTTGCCGTTTCCCCTCTAAGTGAGCTAACAATTATCCTTAGAGGTTTTTTACTAGTGAATTGATATATCTTTCATTTCTGACATCCATGGATAGTGGTTTGGCTATTTCAGTTTTTTGTCAAAAAGGTCTATGCTATTAAAAATAGATTTATGCAAATCTGTGCATATTCATAACGTCAATTTTTGGCTCGCAATCTCAGTGTGTTGTAGGGATAGCAAACACAAAATAGAAGAGGGATTTTTATGTTGAGACGTGCTAAATCAATCATGATTTTTAGCGTAGCTCTTTGGGGCTTCGTGGGGGCTTTGCACAATGTCATTGATTGGGATGGTACATTGGCTGCTGTGGGAGCTGCAACGTCAATGATTACCATACCCGACGGTTCACAAAGCTGGCAAGCCACCTCAAATACCTTTGTTATTTGGTTTGGTGCGTTATTAATACTGGGGGCGGAAGTTGACTACCGGGGGAATGTGTACTCTTGGGTCTATCCGTATGTGGAAAGCGCAAAGTGCAAACAGTACGGCATACAATGCTGCAAAACAAATCGCATTAACCGGATGTGCGGTGGCGATAATTATGTTATTCGGCGGTTTTATTATTATTGCTGAAAGTTGGTTTGAATTATGGCGTTCAGAATCAATGTTGGCACCAGTGCTGGGATCAGCTTTTCGATACGGGGGAATGATTTCGTTAATTGCGATTTTTGTCGCATTGAAAGATTAACTTTGGTTTTTGTGAACTAAAAAAGGCGATATTAACACTGCATATCGCCTTTTTAGAGTCAAATAACCAATCTTTGGTTGCTGTATATCTACTTAGAAGTGCATAAGCACATTGACACCATAAGTGCGAGGTGCACCTTTTAAGAAGGTATCAGGGGTTAACCCTGTTGTTGGGAAAAAGCCAACATTGTAGTCTTCATCTGCTAAGTTTCTTACCCACAACGCCACTTCCCAATCTTCAGTTTCCAATGCCACACGTGCATTTGCGACAGTGTAAGAATCTACCTCATCATTGTTGTTGATTGTTTGGTAGTACTCACCAGTATTACTGGCATCTATTTGCGTACGTAAAGTAAAGTCATCGTTTATGGCGGTGGCATAAACCACAGCCAAGTTCCAAGATAGATCAGGCGAAAAAGGTAAATCATTACCTTCAATAGTTGCATCTTCACCTTTGAAGTTATCTATTTGTGATTCAACAAAAGCGGCTCCAGCACGAATATCTAACCCGTCAATAGGTGATAACGTTAAGGCAAATTCAGCACCTTTAATTGTCGCATCTGACACATTTGCGCGAACATTGGTGCTGGCCCCTGCGACGAATAATGTTGCCGTAGACTGATAGTCAGAAAAATCGTAATAAAATAAGTTCGCTTCAGCCGAGACTAAACCATCGTCTGAACGATATTTAGAACCTACTTCGTATGCGATTAGGGTTTCTGAATCAATTGGTAGCGCCTCTTCTGCCGTCAGTATTGTTGAACCGTCGAAGCCGCCAGCTTTATAACCAGTACTAACTGTTGCATAAAGTCGCCACTGTTGTGCCGGAGTAAAGATTCCGCTGATCTTCCAAGTTACCTCACTATCATCTAAGGATTCATTGAATAGCAGCGGGGATGAAGGAGCAATAGGTACGCCAATATACACCTCTCCTGCAGGGAAAAAAGAGGGGGCTGTGCCGTAGACTCCATAAGGGTCAAGGTTTTGGGTTTGCCCCTCGAACGTGACTTCATCTGATGAGTAACGAATGCCAGTTTCTAAGGTAAACCAATCTACCGGTGTCCAATCTGATGAGGCAAACAGGCCAAAAGAATCACGTTCTTGAATATAATCTGTTTGTACGTCGGTTTGCCACAATCCAGAGTTTAAGAACAATAAGTTGGTGCCAAAGTCGACTTCATCTTGTAAGGCGAAAGCGCCAAGTAACCAGTTAACGTTTTCTGAATAGCTTCCAGCTAGGCGAGCTTCAATCGTCAATTGTGAAAATTCATTTCTGAATAAATAATCAGCGACTGCAAATGGTAGGTTGTCAGAGGTTGTATAGTCACGGTCAAGTGACTCGTAGCCAATTAAAACGGTACCCGTCATATCCGTTGAAAACTCATGTTCAATTTGCAGGTTTGCGCCAAATTGGTCAGAGTCTAGTTTAGGTAACATATTGGAATATACCGTGAAGGGGTCATTGTCTAATGCATCGGCAAATTCAATAAGTGCAGGGTCTTGTGGGTTAAGAAAAAATGCAGCAGAGCTTGCATATTCCGCCCAATTATCCGCGCTGACATCTGGGATAGCTAATTCAGAATTATCTTCTCCCATTGTTATTTTAGTTGTTACTAATGTGCTGTCTGATACTGTCCATTCAGCGGTCACGCGAGCAGAAATACGATCAGCTCCGCCCCAGTCTCCTTGAGCTGCCACACTTTCTTGAGGAGTAATGGTTCCATCTGCATAAGTGTATCCCGTTCCCGGGCCCGTACCTAAGTGCTCGTAGAAACCGTCAGATGATTCATACAGACCTGCAATACGAACTAAGAAATCTTCGGAAATGGGAATATCAACCGCCCCTTCACCGCGAAATAAACCATAGTTGCCGACATCTAAATCCACATATCCACCAAAATCTATATCAGGTCGATTGGTTAGGATATTCACCGCTCCGGCAGTCGCATTACGACCATATAAAGTACCTTGAGGTCCTTTCAATACCTCTACTCTGTCAATATCGAAATACTGGCCATTTAATAAACCATTAGTGCCTTGGTAGACACTATTTACGTGAATTGCAGCTGAAGAGGAGCCATTCGGGTTGAAGTCATCATCACCTACACCGCGAATCGTTATTCTAGGTGAAGAAGCGCCAGCATAGGTTTCACTGTAAATTACTCCTGGAGTATTTAGGGCTAACGCTTGCGCATCGGCGGTACCATTGGCTCTAAGTTGTTTGGCATCGAGTACATTAACAACCCCAGGTATGTCTTGAATTGATTCGACTTTTTTACGAGCTGTTACAGTAACAACTTCGAGGGTTTCATCTTCTATATTTTCTACTTGCGCAAGTACTTGTGAAGGCAAGGCCGCTAGCCCTGCAGTCGCCATAAAGATACTTTTTACGGCTAGGGAAATTGTCTTCTTACGAAAGTGATTAATGTGTGCTGTATGGGTAGTCATAAGTGTTCCAATATTAACGTTAAGCATAAACTGCCCCCATATTTGAGGGCGGCAGATTATAACTAATTTCCTATTAGCAGGAATGGGGCGGACCCTCATTTATGTGAAATTTAACGTAAAATTCATATTAACTTGTTGTGCGCTGTTTTTGGGGGAATCTAACCTGATTTATCTTTCACTGGTCGTAACATTAAGCGCACTTTGCGCAACCATGGTTTGTTTGCTAATCTCCGTGCGCCGGCGTTACCTTGTTGGGAATTTGTTTTTTAGTCACTGAACAAATTTTTTCGGTCTGTCGTAATAACAATTCAATATGAATTCAAAGCGTCACTAGTGGCTTACGAATAAGCACAATTAGTCATATTTTTAGGGAGTGGGGAGTGGAAGATTCGTTCGAGTTTTTAAGCTTAGTTCTCGACTCGATTACTGAACATATTGTCGTAATTGATAGCACGGGAGACATTAAATATGTCAATCGAAGCTGGTCAAATTTTGGTAACAATAATGATTGTAGCGTAGGAGATGATTGGCACGGCGTTAATTATTTAGAGGTTTGTGATAAAGCTGCCGCCATTGGCGATGATTTTGGAGCAAACGCTGGAGAAGGCATTAGAAGCGTCATTGAGCAACGTTCTTCTGTTTTTTATCTAGAATATCCATGCCACAGTCCAGATGAAGCTCGCTGGTTTATGATGCGCATATCGCCGTTTCGCCTATCAGAATCTAATTACTTTGTTATCACCCATCAAAATATTACAGAGCGTAAATTAGCCGAAGAAAAGGTATTAAAACTTTCTCGAATTGATGAATTGACGGGAATTGCAAATCGTCGTCACTTCAATGAATTTATTAAAAGTGAGTGGGAACGTTGTCACCGCCATAACATGCCAATTTGCCTTGCTATGATAGATTTGGATCATTTCAAATTATTAAATGACAGTTATGGCCATCAGGTGGGGGATCAGTGTTTAAAAACTATTGGCGAAATACTACAAAATTATGTCCATAGACCAAGTGATATTTGTGCCCGATACGGTGGAGAAGAGTTTGCGATAGTGTATGGCGATACTAATTTAGAGCAAGCCAAAGGGTTAGTTAATGAGTTACTCGAACACATCCGCTCCCTTAATATACGAAATGAAAACGCACCCGGTAACCCTATGCTAACAGCTAGTATTGGCTTGTATTCGACCCATCCGAGTCATGATAATAACGTCAGTGAGTTTATTCGTAGCACCGATGATTTACTCTATTTGGCGAAAAAAAATGGCAGGAATCAAATTTCTTTTTAAGGTCTTGCAAGCAATCATTGCGTCATCGGCTTAGAAAGATTGTACAAGGGCTCATTTTAACGTCAGTGTTATTTCCTATCGATGTTATAATCTAGCTACTTTTTGCCTAATTAGCCTAGCTGAATATCGAGTTTTGCTATTGAGCAAAGTGTGACGCTTTTATATTCATGTATTTAAGTGAATCCTCAATCAACAGCGTTTTTAGGGAGTCTCAATGAAAATTTTAGTCCGAAATTTAGCTCGAACAACCAGTCAAGATGAATTGACCCGTTTATTTGCAGAGTTTGGCAAGGTGCAGTCTTGTAATTTGGTTATGGATAAAGACAGTGGTGCATCAAAAGGCTTTGGGTTTGTGGAAATGCCCAAAGCGGGCGAAGCTAAAGCCGCCATCACAAACTTAAATTACAAAATGATTGGCGGTAATAAAATACGAGTTAAAAAAGCTGAAGATAAAAATATTGAAGATACTTTAGAATAATTAAGTTGAATTGAAACTTGGTATGCGAATGGGGTACTAGCATCCAAAGCTGCCAACAAAATGGGATTATTGAATGAGCAAGCCTGTTAAACAACATATTGCCAGCGTGGCATTGTTAGTAGAAAACTATGCCGAAGCAATCGAGTTTTATACGGAAAAGTTAAACTTTGTCATTACGCAAGACGTCGACACTGGCGATAGTAATCGGTTTGTTCAGATCTCCCCCAGCCATTCCGGTGATTGTCATTTGTTATTGCTCAAAGCAGAGTCTGAGCAGGATATTGCTGCAGTAGGAAATCAGGCTGGTGGTAAGGTGTTCTTAATTCTGCAGACCGATGATTTTTGGCGAGACTATAAAAAAATGCAATCCAAAGGGGTTGTTTTTAATGAGCAGCCACGGGAAGAGCCCTATGGTACTGTTGTGGTATTTCAAGATTTATACGGAAATAAACTGGATTTGATTGAATCAAAATAGAAAGTGCGTACCTAGTGTTTAACTTGATACCCACCCCCCAAGGATGAGTCACTGTGTTTTTAATGATTAAATTGTTTTTGTTGCTGGCTGCACTGAAGCTCCATGATGTTGTTGATAAGCCCACTTCACCAGCGTTATTGTATATTTTACCACTGATTATAATTGGCCTTGTTACTACCCCTTCCATTTTGCATACGCTCTTTTTTAGTTTAGTGTTAGCCTTGTTATCCTTGTTGTATTTTTGGTTGTTGTCGCGTTTTGCTTCTGGCTTTAAATACTACGGGATTATGTTCACAGGTGGGCTGATACTCATGCTATTTTGAGCCTTTGATTCGACAATTTTTATAAAGTTGATATACAAAATGAAGCGCGGGATTACGGGATATCACCAAGACGATGAAAATCACTGGGTAGCTGAACTGGACTGTGGTCACAATCAACATGTTAGGCATTCTCCACCTTGGATGAATCGACCTTGGGTGGAAACAGCGTCAGGTAGAAACGCCAAAATAGGTTTTATGTTAGATTGTAAAAAGTGTGATAGAAATGAACCAAAAGACAATTAAAAATATCCTTTAATTTTTGCTTAGCTGCTGCTTAGCTGTTGCTAAAGTTTGGCTTAATCTTTGCCATTTTGTGGGAACCCAATGTCTGAAATTTTAACTATCGTTTTGCTTACTGGTCTATCTGGAAGTTGCATACTTATTGGTGGCATTTTGGCCACCTTTGATCATATTCGCCCTCTGTGGATAGAGCGAGAAGTTCGCCATTCTGTGATTGCCTTTGGAGGTGGTATTTTATTGGGCGCAGTCTCGGTAGTGTTAGTGCCTGAGGGGATTTCCAATATGGGACATTCGCTGTTTTCTATTCCAATTTTGTTACTCGGTGGGTTTGTTTTCTTTTTTGTCGAACGGCGATTGGGGTTAAAAAAACACGATTCACCGCAACTTATGGGCATGATGTTGGATTACATTCCCGAAGCTATTGCGTTAGGCGGCTTAGTCGCACTCGGCTCTCCCGTAGCACCATTGTTAGCGGTGTTTATTGGTTTACAAAACCTCCCTGAAGGCTTTAACAGTTATCGGGAAATTAATAGCAGAAATGGCAATCATTCGCGTAAAACCCTGTTTACCATGGCGGGATTAATTCCCTTAGGCCCAATTGCTGGAATTTTTGGTTATATCTTTTTGTCAGATTATGAGGCGGTGCTAGGTGCAATCATGTTGTTTGCATCAGGAGGTATTCTGTACATCATATTTCAAGACATTGCACCGCAATCCCGTTTAGACAAACACTGGGCACCGCCTTTGGGTGCGGTCTTTGGCTTTTGTTTAGCATTGTTTAGTGACATGCTAGTGAGTGCGGGTTAGTTAAGATTAACACTCACGTGAATCAATTATTTAGATACTAAGAAGTCGTCTATGAAAACTAAAAAGTTAGTCTTATGTGTATTGTTATTCGTTTTAAGCGCATGCCAGACAACCTCGCCTAGCAAAATCAAAAATTATGATACCCAGGGTAATTTACAATCAAACTATGCATTGGGATGTGTCGGTATTGATGACGTGAGTCCGTCCCACTCGCCAGCGGATTTATTTTCAGGTTTAACTCAATGCATTGAACAAAAAGAATATGAAAAGGCGTCAGATTTATACTTAGTGGCCATGAGCTATGGTTATTTTGATACCCGCAGGGTTGCGGATCGTTCTGCACATCAAGCCGTTATGGTGTTGAGAATGGAAGCATTCGCAAATCAAGAACAACAAACGCTCAATCATCTGTTAGCGGAAATTACCCAGAAAACCACAGACAATAAAGGTGTTTGTGACTACATAAAAGATATTGGCATGCCAACGTACTATCCCAGCTATATGATTCAACATGGTATTGGCGCGTTTACAGAGCAGCCACATAGTAATGGTCTTATTGATGATTTTGATGCCGAAACAGCATGGCAAAAGGCCCTGTCAGTTGTGGTTAATTGCTCCAGTTAAACAACTATTCGCACTAACTCTGTAGCGGTGTTTTTTAATTTGGTGGTGGGCGCTCAGCATGTTGCTAAATTTTAGATAAATAACTGTTAGCAAAAAAGCCAATTAAACGTATACTCGCCGCCCTGCCGAGTATTGCACAAGATTTAGGCGTTAATTGGCGTCTTGTCTATTTTGTACCTCCAGGCAATTACCAAATTTTCTTTCGCTTCAATTTAATTCGGCTTTTATAAGGTAACAGACTTGAACGCCATCCAACCTTTGGTTCAGAACAGTGATGACAGTGGTTTTGACGAAACTTTGTTTTCGGCCATTGCTGATGATTTATATCAGCAAGGCTATAGCATTAAACCGGTTTCGTTACCCAGCAGTCTTTGTAATGCTATGAGTCAATATCAGCTGAGAATAGACGAGCAACGCTTTAAGGCGGCTGGTATTGGACGTGGTAATGATTATCTGCAAAATGAATTTGTAAGAACCGATGAAATTTGTTGGATCACTGGAAAATCAGCAGAGGAAGTTGAGTGGCTAAGCTGGACAGCCCAGCTGCAACGATACTTAAACAGTCGCTTGTTTCTTGGCTTATTTTCCTTCGAAAGTCACTTTGCCCACTATGCCCCTGGGATGTATTACAAACGTCATTATGATGCGTTTAAAGGCGAAGCTCAGCGTGTGCTATCCATAGTCACATATCTTAACTCTGGTTGGGCAATTGATGACGGAGGTGAGTTAGTTTTGTTTACCGACGACAACGATATTGAGGGGATTAAAGTTGTGCCTTTAATGGGCACCATAGTTGTGTTTTTGAGTGAAGATTTCCCCCATGAAGTGCTACCAGCACAACGAGATCGCTATTCAATTGCAGGATGGTATCGAGTGAATACATCAGTAACCGAGCGAGTGGATCCTCCTTTATAAGCTTGTTGTTTAATCTAAACTTTGCTGTGCAGAGCATGCTGAAAGCAATAACAACTAATTAAATTCATTTCCTTTGATTTCAATCAAATTTTCAGTTTGAAAATTTACCTGTCAGGCGCAATGTGTTTCTTACAGCGAGTATACTTTTACAATGCAGTCAATGAAACGAGACAGCATTTAAATTTTATCTGGACATAAGGAATTACTACTATGAAAGTTAAAAGACATGGCTTATCTATTGGTATTGAACGAGTGGAACAGAATTTTTTCCTATCCATGCAAATTGTTGGAAAATTAACTCACGAAGACTACGAAATTATCACACCGCTAATCGATTCTGCGTTAACCCAGGTGAAAGAGCCCAAAGTCAATGCGTTCATCGATGCTACAGAGCTTGAAGGTTGGGAGTTAAGGGCAGCCTGGGATGATTTTAAAATTGGTTTGAAGTACAACAATGAATTTAACAAAATAGCGATTTATGGCAATAAAAAATGGCAACATTATGTGGCTAAGATTGGTTCTTGGTTTATTTCCGGCGAAGTGAAGTTCTTTGATGATCCTGAAGCTGCTATGGAATGGTTAGCGTCTTAACTTGGTCCTGTACTTAGGTTTTTCGGTCAGATTACTGGGTTATTTATACAATTTGTAAAAATATTTGTATATTAACGAAGAAATAGCGAAAACTTAGGATCACTATGCTGTTTACCCAAGGGCCATTGGTTTTAGAGCTAATTAATAGTTACCCGCCAAAACCGCGCAAAGCCTTGTTAGCTTTGCGTGAATTGATTTTGCATGTGGCAATGAATAGCCCTGAGGTCAAAAAACTTGAAGAGACGTTAAAGTGGGGCGAACCGAGCTATATCTGTAAAACTGGCAGCACCTTGCGTATGGATTGGAAGCCAACGGAGCCAGATTATATTTTTATGTACCTTCACTGCCAAACTAAATTAATAGAAACCTTCAAAGAACTTTACTCTAGCCATTTAAATTTTATTGGCAACCGAGCTATATCCTTGCCTTTAAACCAGCCACTCCCAGAAAAGGCGTTATCCCACTGCATTGAACTGGCCCTTAAATACCACAACATTAAACATTTGCCTTTATTGGGGTGTTAAAAACAGAGTCTGTGCATGTTAGTATTTGTGCCAGAATAGATCGTTGAACGGGCTCTAATAAAGGTGAAAAAAGCCAGAAAAAACCTATTCCTGATTGAATCTCTTTGCGGATTTTTTACAGTGATTGCCATTTGGGTTGCTGTAATTGATTCTGGATTTATTATGGGAATGAAAATGATTAACCGTGGCTTTCATTTAGGCTACTTAATCGTGTTTGGGGTTATTTTGAGTTCAGTTGGGGTGTGGGGTATGTTGCAACTGCAATTAAAATTGCTGTTCCCCGATGCCTATGAAGACAGTATTTCATTTTATCGTTTCCACTTGTTCTGCGGGGCCTTGGGTTGTGTGCTCTGTACTTTATTTTTCATTGACTATGATCCTCTTTTTGCTTTTTTTAGCCCTTTACCCTTATTGATTTCTACTTATTTGTACCGCAAAAAACTGCGCTTTGAGCAGCTCGCATGTTGCTAAATTTGTCTCTTGTACAGCTGGCTAGGTTTACCCTAGGTTTAGCTTGGATTTACCACGGCTTAATTCCTAAACTATTGCATGTGGATCCATTGGAACGAATTATCACCGAAAGTCTTGGCCTTAACTCCCAATACAGTTTAGTTTTTACGCAAAGTGCAGGTGTGGCTGAAATCTTGTTGGGTATCGCTTTAATTTTGTTTTACAAAAACCCCTTACTCATTTATTTTAGCGCTCTTAACTTAGCTGCTTTGCTGGTTTTCACGATAATTTTTATTCCACAAGTAGCTTTGTCGGCATTTAATCCAGTGACTACCAACATTCCTTTATTGGTTTTGAGTGTTGTATTGCTGCAGAATACTCAGCAAAAGCCAACTATCACTCAATCAAAACAGGAACGAGAGTAGTTTTATGGGCATTAAAGTAGTACGGGGCGATATATGATAAAACGACTAGCAACCCTATTGGGTTCGCTATTTCTGTTGCTGGTGGCAATCTATGTTGTGTTATTCATTTTGTTTCAACAACCGGATAAAACCGTAGCAGAACTTGCTCCTACCTGGGCGCCGGCCCCTTCGCAATTTATTGATATAGGTGGAATGCAAATTCATCTGCGTGATGAAGGACCAAAAAACGATCCCCTACCCATTGTTTTACTCCATGGTACCAGTTCATCTTTGCATACCTGGGAAGGCTGGACACAAGCATTAGCGTCTCAACGAAGAGTGATTCGCTTTGATTTACCTGGGTTTGGTTTAACCGGCCCACATCCGCAAAATGATTATTCAATTGAGCAATACAGTCAGACGGTTATCGATATTATGAACAGCCTCGGCATAGAACGATTTGTATTGGCTGGAAACTCGTTGGGGGGCTATATTTCATGGGCAACGGCGGTGTTTTATCCGCAACGAGTGGAAAAGCTGATTTTAGTGGATGCCAGTGGGTATCCGTACCAATCTGCTTCTGTGCCTTTAGCTTTCACTATTTCTCAGCAACCATTACTTAAATTATTAGTCGGTGATATGTTACCCCGTAGTTTAGTGGTGAAAAGTGTGAAAAACGTTTACGGTGATCCTAGTAAGGTCACCCCTGAGTTGGTTGAGCGCTATTATCAATTAACCACTCGTGAGGGCAACCGGCAGGCGTTGGCAGCACGCTTTGCACAAACTCAGCCTAGTGAGTTAATCAATCGAATTTCTGAAATTAAGCAGCCTACATTAATTATGTGGGGGCAAGAAGACCGCCTTATTCCTGTCGATTTAGGGCGCCGTTTTCAAGAAGAAATAGAAAACAGTGAGCTGGTTATTTTCGCTACTCTGGGTCATGTTCCCCACGAAGAAGATCCTGAATCCACTGTGAAAAGTGTGATTGATTTTCTGCAACCTTAAAACGATTACAGAGAGTAAAATATGACACGGGAACCAGAACCACCTAAACTATCTCCAGCCTCACCAAATAGTGATAAACAAACAGCAAAAATCCCCGCGAATGTACGTGTCATGATCGCACTCGTTGCATCGCCCACTCTAATGGTGATCGCATTTTCTATTTACTGTATTTTGATTGGAAATTGGCAAGAACCTGGTGTCAGTGGCATCATTTTTTCTGCTTTGGGGATATTTGCCTACTATGTTGTTTTGGTTGGTCGACTGCCAACTTGGTTTCATTTTAAACGTCAAAAACAACAGTGATTAGTTGCCATCGATATTGTCCTTGTTAGCACGTTGCTGTGATGGGGAGTATCTTTCTTTCTGCTGTTGCATAGCCTCAAATAAAGTTAACAGAGGTTGGGTGTCTGTATTGCATATGATCTTCAGTGCTTGGGCTGTGGCTTCCAATGAAGACAGACTATGCTCAAGTGTCGATTTACGTATACGGTATTGATTCTCAGGTAAAGCATCAAAGTGCCAGCTTGGTAATTCGTGTAGCCATGGATTCAATTGCCACATTTTAGTGGCTTTACGCCAAGTGGCATCTATTACGATTAACCTATGGGGGAGCGTATTTGGGTAATGTTTATCACACTCTTCGAGGGGCTGACTTTGAGCATTGGGATACAAAACCCAAGTCTTGTTATCAAGGGCGTTAATTGACGCTTTTATATTAGCAAAGTCCTGTTGGTTTTCGCCTATGATTATTTCCGAATTCTCAATACACAAAGGCAGCAACCTGGCAGTGTTTTTACCATGCTTAGATTCCAGCGGGTGCTGTAATATAGTTAACTGCAGTGGCACTTTTACTTCGCTGATAAATCCGCATATGCACACCGTTTTCGGATAGTGACAGCGTGTACAAATTGGACGCTTTTTCATAGCATGTTTTTCCGTAACGGGTTGTGATTAAATAGCGTAAAGTTTATCTATCTTGAGTCAGAATCCAGAGTTATTTTTTCGGGAACTTAATATCATTCGCAGAGCCTTACTATAGCTGATAATCTATTGGGTATAAAAATCTTCGTGTGTTTGTTTTAAACTCAAACCTACGCTTATGGAATATGGATATAAAACATGTCATTTAGTGAAAACGTGGAAGTGATCCCGCCACAATTCGGAACGGACAGTTCGGATCGGCGTTCAGAGGAAGAAAGTAAAAAGCTACAAAAACAAAAATGGTGGGTGTTGAGTCTCAGTTTCCTACTGGTATTTGTGGTCGCTATGATTTGGATTTGGAGCCGTTCACCTATCTATCAAAGCCAAGCAATAATCCACTTTAGCTATGCTCAACAACTTAACAATCAACAAACTGCAGTACCTGAAGAGCAAATAACCCTCAACAATAAACGCCTCACCAGCAACCGAATTTTAGACAGTTTAAGTACTGAGCTTGCTCAATCATATTCGCTAAATTTAAGCACCGAAGAGTTGGCCAATATGGTGTCTACCGAAGAGCACCTTGATAGCCGTATTATTAATTTGTTTACAACCGGTGAAAATAAAAATCATCTACAACCTGTGCTTGAACAGTGGTTAGCTTTGTATTTAGCCAGATTAGAAGAAGAAACTCAGGAAAACACCGTAGAGGACTTATCATTAGGGCAGGAAAAGCTTCTAGCGTTAGAACAAAAGATCATTGAGCAGCGTGATTTAGTTGAGCAGTATAGCGAAGAAAATAACATTATTTCTATGGAGCGCGATGAAAACCGCGCGTTGTCAAAGATTAAAAGTATGGGAGCAGCGTTAGACACGGCAGAGACCCAACAAGCGGAAGCGACAGCCACCTTAGAAAGTGTGAAACAAAGTATCGCCCAAGGAGATTCAGTTATTCATCCTGGGGATAAAAATAGGCTAGACGGTATTCGCACTACCATCGGAGATAGAGAAGCTGAGCTTTACGAGTTGTCGCAACGGTATACCCCTGAGTACATGGAATTAGATCCGAGTATTGTGAATAAAAAGCGCCGACTGCAAGAATTGAAGACGCGTTATGACGCAGAAGCCGCTGAAAGCCAAAAGCGATATTTAGAAGACCTGCAACGCACGGTTGTGGCCTCTGAGCAAAAACAAAAGCAATTGGAAATACAGTTAGATGAATTGGGCAAAGACGCCCTCATTTTTAATCAGAAATTAAAAGAATATGGTCGCTTGAATCGTTCCCTAAATCAGTTACAGGAACAAGCTCAGCAATTAAAGGATCAACTGGTTGAAACGGAAGTCCAAAAACCCTTCCAAGCTAAGATTAACGTCCTTGAGCAACCTTTTGTGCCCACTTATCCTATATCGCCAAATTATTGGCGTGATTCCGCCATTGCACTTGCCGCAGCGGTATTGGTGAGTCTATTTGCTTTGTTGATATTCAGTTTTATCCATCGTCAAAAAACTCCTGCACCGACCATGACTAGTTATAATGTTGTTCCGCCTTCATCTGGACTAACCCTGGAGCAGCAAGTAGCGGCACAACATGCTTTAGAACAGCAAAAACACGCCCAATTGGGTCATCAACAAACGCCTTTGCAATTGGCACAAGCCACTACACCAACCGCTGCTCGACTGTTATCTGAGTCTGAAGTTGAAAGTTTATATAAAGTGGCAAATCGTGATGGAAAATTGGCTATTTCGTTGATGTTAAATGGTGTGAGTCCCACTGAATTGCTCCATGTGAAAATCCAAGATATTGACCCAGACACCCAGTCTCTAGAGATACCTGGTGAATATGCTAGAAGCGTGAGTGTAAGCGCTGAATGTTTGCAAATAATTGAAAACCTAAGGGTGAATCAAGCACAAGATAGTCTGCTATTAGGTGGACGGTTAGACGCGCAACAGCTTGATCAGATGATGATAAATATTGCCCATGATGCGGGGTTAGCATTTGCGGAGCAGTTTTCGGTAGCGGCGTTGCGACATACTTATTTAACCTATTTGGTGCTACAGGGAGCGAGACTCAATGATTTAGAGCAAGTGGCTGGTTTTGTCAGTCCCACAGATCTAAGTTTGTACCGTCAGGTTAACCGTCGTGGTGAGCCGGTTGACGTTGAGCAACTGAATTTGCAGTATCCGTTAGCAGACTAGCTTAAAAGTATAAAATCGTGAATCACCAACACTATGAACGAATTTGGAATACGGTTTTACAGATCCCTATAGGTAGGGTTGCCAGTTATGGGCAAATTGCTGATTTAGCGGGTTTACCGGGGCGCGCTCGTTTAGTGGGTAAAGCCTTGGGTTATGCCCCTGATTCGCTGCAAGTACCCTGGTATCGGGTGCTTCGTTCTGACGGTAAAATTGCCTTTCCGGCGCAAAGTGAAAAATCGAATGAGCAAACTGGGCTATTACAACAAGAGAATGTTGCAGTATTGAGTAATAGAGTGAAACTGAAAGAATTTCAATGGCAGCCTGACTTGGCAGAACTGCTGTTTAAATTGACCTACTAAATATCTGATAAATTTAAGGATTATATAAATTTTCTTGTACCAAACAGCAGCGTGGTTTATGTTTAAGTGTAACTGTTTTAAGCAACGAGTTTTTGACCCGTGTTAAAAGAAATTTCAATTGATGAATTGAAGCCAGGCATGTACGTTCAAGGGATTGTTGAACAGCGCGGTAATATGAAAATCAAAAGCCAAGGAAAGGTGACTAAGCGCGCTATTGTTGGCCAATTGAAGAAAAAAGGTATTGTCCGGCTGTTAATAGATCCCAGCAAAGAGTTTGTGCCTGAACCTGAGTCAAGCCCAGATACCCCCCCTTCTCCTGAACAGACAGCGCCAGCTAAACCCAAGGATCATATTTCGTTTGATAGTGAAATTGTTGTGGCTAAGCAATTACACGAAAAAGGTAAAGTCATTCAAAATAGGATGTTTAAATTGGTCGCCAAAGGCTTACCAATTGATTTGAAACTGCCTAAAGAATTTACTGAACAGTTAGTTGGCTCAATAGATCGCAACCCCAATGCCTTGATGTGCTTAACTAAAATCCGAGAAAAAGACAGTTATTTACTGGAGCATTCCCTCAATGTGGCGATATTGCTTGCAAATTTTGCGCAATTTGTTGGATTACAGGAAATTGAAGTGCAAGAGCTCGCATTGGCGGGTTTTTTACATGATATTGGTAAAATCAAAATTCCAGATAGTATATTGCATAAACCCGGTCGACTTACCGATCCGGAAATGAATATTATGCGCGATCATGTCTTTCATGGGATTCAAACCTTAGAAGAAATGGGGCTACCCGAACATATTATTAAAATCATGTCGGAGCATCACGAGCGTCTCGACGGATATGGTTATCCCGAAGGACTAAGAGGGGATGAAATTAGCTCCTATGGTCGTATGATAGCCATCGTTGATACTTACGATGCGATAACGGCTGATCGCTGTTACAAACCTGGCATGTCTTCTCAAAAAGCCCTAAAAATACTATTGGCTGATTCACCGGTGATGTACGATCAGACTTTAGTTCAGAAGTTTATTAAATGTGTGGGTGTCTACCCGGTTGGCAGCTTAGTGAAGCTAAATAACGAACAAGTTGCTATGGTGGTGACCTGCAATGACGTTGCGCCATTAAAACCCGTCGTGAAAATATTCTACTCTGCTCGCACCGGTAACTATTTACCAATTAAAGAGATCGATCTAGCGCACAGTCAAATGAAGGTCGAAAAAGGGGTCAAGCCTAGTCAATTTGACATCGACTTCAATCGCTATTTCGAAGAAAATATTGCCATCTAATGCGCACTCATCTAATCCGAGCTAATGCCTAATCGAGCATTCACAACCTAGGTGCACTGAAATGACTACTGGTTGTAAATTGCTTCCTGGCTATTTTCCAGACTGATATGCACATCGTAATATTTCGCGCATTTGGTCATCGGTGATGTGTGATGGACAAAGGCCCTTATCTACTAACTCTTCTTTTACACATTCTACTGGCTTATCGGCAATATAAGCACTGTGCTTTTTGACATAACGTGTTAAATTTTGCTGCAATTTTCGAGTTAAACAAGACATACTTCACCTGATACTTCTGGAGTTACCAATCAAAAAAACTGTACTATTTTAAAGCAGCATAAATCGAACCAAGTTTTGTGTTTCTATTAAAAACAATGAGTTAGGTGTTCCAGGTGACGTGGGTGCTTGAAGGGCCTGTTAAAAACTCTGACAGGTAGTGTCAAATATACATCTAATTCAATGAAAGTAATGTAAAGGGGCTCGGGTCACTCTGTTAGAGTTACCTAAAGAGAGGGCAAATAACCTGTCGTACTTCAATGCCAACTCTTTTCATTGTTAATTAAATTACTCGATTTTAAAGTGAAACCAATTATGGGCAGACGCAAACATTTAATCTGGACGCCGCTACAAATTAAGATATTTGTGCTGGTGGTGAGTCTGTTTAGTATGGTGTTTACGCTAACCTTATTGAGTATTTACAACGCCGCCTATAATCAAGCTGAACGCCAGTTTTTATCACGTTTGAACGTCGGCCGTAATGTATTTTTGAACGAGCTGGCAAATGCTAAATCCCAGTTAGATCTAAACGTCGAAACTGTGTCAAAAGACTGGGCTTTACGCAGCGCTATTGGCCAAGGAGAAGACAAAGAATCAATCCGCACTATTTTATTTAACTTTGGCAGTCGTATAGACGCCGACGTCGCCTTGGTGCTAGATAAAAAGTTTACCCTCATTTCTCAATATGGTGGGCAAGACAGCCAAGTTGCCCAAGCCTTGGGTCGAGAATTAAGTGATGAACAAAAACACCAAGCTTGGATCACCATGATGGGAAATGAGCCATTTTTGGTTTCTGCCGAACCGATTAGAGCCCCCGGTGTGATTGGCTGGCTCATCATGGGCAAAAAGCTTAACTTGACCTTGTTTAACCGAATTAAAAGTTTAATTTCCCTTGATATCAACCTTACCGTTGTGAGTGATAATCAGGCATTGCTGCCATTATCTACTGTAAGCAATGATGATTTACTCAATGACGCCATTAGAAACTCCAGCTTAATGTTGCCTGACCAAAGTCGCGCCATCGAGTTCCAAACCCTAGACACCCATGACACTGTATTACTGCCATTTGTATTATTTGAAGATGACCGTCGTCAGTTTGTGGTGGTATTGCAAGACTCAATTCAATCTTGGCTGAAAACGTTACGCCAGTTTATGTTTGAGCTAATCCCTTTCTTCGCTTTGGGCTTACTATTAGCGGTTATCGGCTCGTACTACATCGCACGCAGTATAACCCGACCAGTAGGCCGACTTCTTGATGCGGCTAAGTTGGTTGCCAGTGGTAAGTACAGTGAAAAGATCCAGGTCTCAGAGAAAAGTGAGCTGGGTGAACTCGCGTTGGAGTTTGGGAATATGCAGCAAGCGGTGATGGAGCGTGAACAAAAGATAAAAGATCAGGCTGAAGAAATCAGGCAAACTAACAAAGCGAAATATCAAATTGAAATTGTGCAAAAAGAACAAGAATTGGCAAAGTCTGCCAATGAAGCAAAAAATCGGTTTTTAGCCAACGTCAGCCATGAAATTCGCACACCACTGAACTCCATTATCGGTTATACCCAAGTGTTAGACGATGCCCAGGCAAGCCTTCTGGAAAAGCAACAAGCAACACAAGCGATAAACAGTAGCGGCCAATATTTGTTAAATATTATAAATGATGTTTTAGATCTGTCTAAGATTGAAGCGGGAAAAATTCACCTGCAAAATACGGATAGTTGTACTGTGAGTTTGTTAAATGAAGTTCAGTCTTATATGGGGCGTTTTGCAGCAGAAAAAAACTTAGAGTTTAATTTGCAACTCAACTTTCCTTTGCCGCGCTTTATCAATACGGATCCTACTCGATTAAAACAAATACTGCTTAATTTATGCAATAACGCCATCAAGTTCACCGATGTTGGCAAGGTGGAGTTACAGGTTTATTTTGACAGCTATAAACGACGTTTAATTTTTGTTGTGTCTGATAGTGGTGTGGGAATGAGTGAAGAGCAACAATTGCGCCTCTTTACAGCTTTTTCTCAAGGAAGTTCGGCGATTAATCGTAAATATGGCGGTACCGGACTCGGCTTATATATCAGCAAACAACTCATTGAAATTATGGGCGGGCATATTAAAGTTACCTCTCAGGAGGGGGAAGGTAGCCAGTTCGCCGTTTATCTACCTTGGTCTGAAGCCCAAAATAAGGCAATGCTCACAACCCAAAAAGAGGCCGACGCCATCGCTTTACAGTATCAGCACAACGAGGTGAAAATACCAAGTTTGTCAGGACACATTCTGTGTGTAGACGATAATCAAGACAATTTGCAACTGGTGGCCTATCTTCTCAGAAAAACCGGTGTGAAAATTAGTTTAGCTAGCAGCGGCTTGCAAGCATTAGAGCTAGCCAAGCAACATCACTTTGATTTGGTGTTAATGGACATGCAAATGCCCGATATGGACGGTTTAGAAACAACTCGTCAATTATTAAACTCGGGTATGCAATGTCCTATTTTAATGCTCACGGCCAATGTCGACAGCGAAAGTATTAAACAAGTGATGCAGGCAGGAGCAACAGCTCATTTTGGTAAACCGATTAAGACCGAAGCATTTTACGCAAAACTTAGGGAATTAATGGACTTGGATTCGCTGAATAAAAATGAACAACAAGGCCTTCAGCCTAGTAGCGAGTTTGAGCGTTTAATTGAAGACTATAAAACAGGCTTTGAGAGCAAAATATCCGATATCCAGGTTGCCGTTAATCAGCAAAATTGGTATGAAGTACAGCAGCTTATGCACAAATTAAAAGGCTCTGCAGGGAGCTATGGATTTGACAGCATCAGTGAATTAGCTAAACAAGTAGAAGATAACCTTGCTCAAGAGCAATACAACAAAGCGACTCAAAGCCTTGAACAGCTAACCCAATTAATGAGAGAAACCCGTGCCGGTAATCCGCAATTAAGTTAATCTTAAACGAGCCACCAGAATTTCGGCACTGGGGGGCTGGGTAATCGCGTCAGTAAAAACAATGGTTTCACTCAGTATTCGTACTAACCTAACCAATTGGTTATACTGCCTTTTCGTTCCCTTCGACGTAATTACTCGGCTCATTAAAAGGAAGTAAAGTGAAAGTTCTGGCCTTGATATTATTCATCTCTACCCTGGTAAGCGCATGCAGTAAACAGCTCACCGTTGATACCCTTTACGCAAGTTGTAAAGATAAAAACCAATACTCCATTGTAAATTATATGGCGCAGTTTCAAGTGTTGAACGATATTAGCGGTGAAGAGCTTTTGGGGTTATTCGATGGAAAAACCAGTAAAACCGAAAGTGTCGATTTATGCCAATGTTTTGTTAGCAAGTTTACGAAACAGAGCATCGAGGTGCAAAATCAAACCCTAGCTAAGATTCAATCGATTAACGAGCAGCTAAAACCTGAGCTCAAGTTATTTGCTAAAAAAGGCGTCCTCGGCAGAATGAGCTATCGAGATGAATATCAAAAGATTGAAGGCTTTATGTCAAAAATTGAGAATGTAAAACGCTTAATTAGGGTTGCCAGTGAGAATAAATTTCAGCAGCAAAGATGTTTGTAGGGGTAACCAATTAACATCATACGAGTTCAATATTTATATAATAAGCCCAGATAAAAGGTACGACCGCTGGTGGTTGAATTGTAAGGGCGATCAGCAGCGTCACTGTACTGCTCTTCTCGTTCGTTACTGAGGTTTTGTGCCTCTAAAGTGAATTGCCACTGTTTGCTCAACTGTAAGCTAAAACTCGCGTCAATATACAAGGTTGCATGAAAACCGGTTTCATCTTCGTCTTCTAAGGTCTCTGGATTGACCTGATGAATATAATTGTCTCGATAAGATGCAGAGATTCGCCCGCTAAGGGTTTTATCGTCGTAATATAAAGTGATAGCAGCGGTTTTTTTGGATAAAAAAGGTAACGCCTTGTTAAACAAAAACTCACCATCGTTGTTAAAGTAGTTTTTTGTTCCATCCGTATAGTTTACGTGGCCGATGAGGCCCATATGTTGCCAAATAGATGGCAAATAAGACCATTCATAACGCAACATTGTTTCAAATCCGACTAAAGACACAGATTCTGCATTTTGATTGGTGACTAGGGTGATAACAGAGTTATCAGTTAGGTTGTCAGTTTCCCATATATTTTCTAACCCAGTTTCTGCAAAGGTTAATGAGCTTGCTTTCGGGGCTATGAAATCATCAATCGATTTATAAAAAGGCGTTAGGGTGAATGATATATGCTCCTTTGCCTCCCACTCAAAAGAAAGGTCAAGATTCGTCGAGGAATAGGGCTGCAAGTTTTGATTTGAGGCATATATAGTTTGCTCTGTAGGATCATAATTGGCATAGCCTTTTAAATCCCTAAGTGATGGATTGGCTAAATTACGAGACACACTGAATCTAAGAGTATAACTTAATGATGGTTGCCAAATCAGGTTCACACTAGGTAACCAATTTACATGTTTGTAGCTGAGATGTTGACCAGTAAAAGGATTAGTCACATCGGTTATTTCCTGTTGATAACGACTTCCCGCTACTACTAAAAATTTATCGTATTGCCACTGCATGGTAAAAAATGCAGAGGATTTTTGTTCTTTTAAATCATCCTCAGACTGTTCAATTAAGGCGTTATTGTTAGCCAGTGAATAGGGATCAATTCCAAAGTGTTGAATTGCCTTGTGGGTTTGTAAGCCCAACCAATTGACATTAGGATGAGAATCAACAAGTTGGGTATAATCAGAAGGCAAAGATTGAGTTGTTGTCGACCATTCATCCAACAATAAATTACCTTGATAAACCGATAATGTTTGGGTGTTAAAGGTGGTATGTTCAACTCCCCATTGCCACAAAATATTCGGTGAGGCCTGGTAGTTCAAGGCTATTTTTCCGTGTTGATAGCGGGTGGTTGCAAAATACTCTTCTAAATCAATTTCGCGCATTTCCCATAGGTCTTGTTGGCTGAGATCACTACCATATTGAATGTCTGCAAAAAAGCGGTCTGCGCGGTAATCAATACTAATATCTGACATGCCTTGGGTATAAATTTTGTTGCTGGTGGGAATGTCATAGTTAGACTTTTCTAACCCTAGCAGTATATCCAGTGACCATTTGTTGGATAGGGGAAATGAACTGTTGAATACTGCCTGTTTATAGACTGTTTCGGTACTTTGTGCACGGCTTTCTGTTGCTACTCTGGCATTATTGTAAACACTATAGACTAGTTCATTATTGGCATTTAGTTGCGCATCTACAAATTCAGTTATGCCGGTTATTATAGGGGTTGATTGCTCGCCGCGCGGATATAGGTGGAACTCATTTCTATTGGCACTTAACACCGCATGGAGAATGTCTAAACGTGCGTTAGCTTTGTCATTCTGGTATTCAAAGGACACGTTTAGCCCACGTCTTTGTTGTTCACTTCGCCAAAGAGAATAACGATTCCCCCGGGGCATGATAACGTCATTATTAGCGAAGGCTTGTTGTACTTCTAAAGATAACGAGTCTAATGAAATGCCACTAGGGGAGATTGCCCGCCATCTAATTGTATTTGCCCCACGTTCCTCAACAAATCGTTTGCCGTAGGAGGCCGACAACAATGCCCCCCAATTTCCCCAGGTATTTGAGATCAATCCTGTTATCCGCGGCGCGGCGTTACTAGAGTATTCATTCATTCCAAGTTGCGGCGCTACCACAAATTGGAATCCTTTTTGCGCAAATGGACGTTGGGTTTGCAATGCTAATGTGCCTGCTAGCCCGCCGGTCGTTTGCTCTGCGCTATATGATTTTAATACTTGCGCTTGACTAAATAGTTCAGATGAAAACACGTTGAAATCAAATGAGCGATCATGTTGCTTTTGCACCCGACTGTCCATGGGGGAATCATTGTTTGCCAGCACAGGCATGCCATTTATGGTGACCAAGGTGAAATCCGGCGAGGTGCCACGTAGGGAAACTTGGCGGCCTTCCCCGGCTTCTCTGGTGATCACCACGCCCGGGATTCTTTGCAGTGATTCAGCCATGTTTATATCGGGATAATTTGCCATATCGTCAGATACAATGGCATCTGACACCGCCACAGTGTGGGTTTTTAGTTGTTTTGCTTTATCTAAAGATGCACGAAGCCCCGTTACTATGATTTCATTGATGTGGCTTTGGGAAGGCGTTGAAACTTGTTTGGCTGAACGGGATACTTCAATGCCAATTGGGGTGATATTGTAATTCCAAAGGCTATTACTGGTGATCTTATCCAATGCTACCGTGAGGCTATAAAAACCCTCAATATTAATGTTAGTTTCCGTTTTATCGCTGACTCCGTTGATCACAACGGGGACTTGGTAAACGGACGATAGGCGTTTCATTGCCGCATCAATAGAGCTGTTTTGAATTCGAATAAATTGCTCTTTTTGAGCATCTTCCTGTAAATAATTGCTATTTTTTGCCATTGCTGGCGGCATACAACAAAACAAACTCAATAATAGGTAATGCGTCGGAATATAACGGCGGAATTGTCGATTATTGTATGTATCTAGACTAGCAAAACAAGACCCTGGCAATCGCATCCCTGCGATTAGAATACTATACGCAAATTGGATGGATATTTTCTTATTTGCTAAGCAAGATCTTATTGGCTTCATAGGTCACGGTGAATTGGTGCGCACTGGCTATTAACGCCAAGGATTGTTCCGCTTTATCAAGTGGGAAACGACCACTAATTTTACGATTTAGTAGATCTTGAGTGACAATCTCAACCGGCTTTTCAATATATCGTTGCATATGCGCGACTACGTCTTGCAGTGGTTGTTGTTCAACTTCTAACCAACCGCTGCGCCATGCCGGTAGCATGGCCAACTGTTTGAAAGTGACTTTACTGCCTCGACCGTTTTCCACTATAAGTTGTTCGCCTTTAACTAAGGTAAATACGTCATCTGCGTTTATTTGCACTCTGCCTTCATAAACGCTAATCAAAGTACGCGCATTGGTATGGTCTACATCAAATGCTGTACCCAGTACCCGTATTTGTAACTCCCCCACATCAATCACAAACGGACGTGTTTTGTCTTTAGCAACATCAAAATATATTTGTCCATGGGTCATTTGGGCATAACGAGAAGTACTGGTTTGCTGCACTTCCAGTTGGCTATCAGCGTTCAAGTGAACTTGCGTGCCATCTTGCAAAACTTGCGATGAACGAGAACCTACAGGGGCTTGAAACTGCTGTTGATATATTGGCTTGGGTACAGCGACTAATGACGAAGAATCATTAGTTGTGTTTTGCTGAAAAATAAAAAATGAGGTAATAAATGCGATACATAGCAAACTTGCAGCTATGTTGATTGGGTTGAATTGATAGAAGCTAAAAACTTTGGATTTACCTTTATTCTGAGAGGGATCCTTTTCGTGGGTTTCAGTGCTTATTGTGCTTGTCAGATTATTGTTGAGTACCGCGTTTACTTCTGCAGACTGCATTAATTGACTGATTTTGCGGTATGCGTCAGCATTTTCGGGGGTGGCCAACCAATGCTTAAATTCCGTTGCTTGTGCACCCTCAAGAGAGTCTTGTTGATCAAACCAATCTGCGGCTTGTTCTAATGTTTGTTTGTTCATGTACTGTTCTCAATGTACCTGGTGATTTTGCTTCATTTTCTTTATTAAACGTCTAATTGTTTGGAAAGGTGACATTTTTTATGCTTATTTCCATTCATTTTTTTCCGCGCATAAAGCAATATCTACCATGGCACGATTAATGTGCTTTTTTACAGACTCTACGGATAACTCTAACTCTGTTGCTATTGCTTCTCTACTCATCCCATCTATGCGGCGCATTCTAAAAACCTGCTGGCGCAAAGGCGGCATATCTTCCATCACTTTGGATAGTATTTTCACCCGCTCTAAATTAATGAAATTATCTTCTAAGCCCAGACCTTGTGTGTGCTCGTCGACCATATCTGATTGGCTTAGATGTTTTTTTTCCGTTCGCCAATGATCAAATAACGCTGATTTGGCAACCGTAATCAAGTATGCGAGGGGATTATCTAACTTTTGTTCTGAATCTTGCTTTGCATTATTACGAATCGTCCGCAACATAGTTTCTTGCAGCACGTCGTTAGTCACGTCAACGTTTTGGGTACGTGCTTGAACAAAGGTTCTAATCTTGGGCATCAGCTTAACGAAAGGATCATTTTTTTTCATAAGAATATCCGCTCGAACTTATAAAGTCGAAATACGAGGCAATCCTAACGCTTCATTTGGCGATACCACTAACACTTTGAAATTTATCTAAAAAATTAGATGAAACCAGTCAGTGAAAACATGCTAATCAGGCCAATTAATATTCAGCATTACAACTACGCGGGAGCGCGATAATACGGTTTTATTGTGACATTTTGGTGACAATTTCCTGTTTGAAAAATATAAAAAAAACACTGTCCCCTTATTAATTTTAGCGCCGTCTTATGGGCAAAGAAGCTTGTGTAATGTCACCCAAAAAGCGGAGTGACGTTCGCCCAAAACTATTATTTTAATGAGGAAATTACCATGAAGTTGAAACAATTCACGCTAACCTTAGCCGCTGTAAGCGTGCTGAGTGCCTGTAACATTGGCGACGACAACGACGCTGAAGTGAGTGCACTGCAATCGCAAGTTGAACAGTTACAAAGCGAACTCGACAACATAGATACTGCCAATGAAGCAGAAGTTGCTACCTTGAACGCGACTGTTGCTGCAATGCAAGCACAGATAGACACCATGACTGCAGAGTTAGTAGCCTTACAGGAAGCATCCAACAGTGCCACAACTGATGAGGATATTGCTGGGTTACAGGCCGAAATTGAAGCCTTGCAAACAACCCTCGATGCTTTAACGGCGCAAGCACCTATTTTGGGAAGTAACGCCACTTCCGGTGCGAATATCTTAACTGAAGATTCAGATAAGATTTTACGTTTTGCTATTTTCCCGGATACTCAAGGCCGAGATGATGACAATATGTCGTGGTATGTTGACGTTGATAAAGACGGTAACACCTTGTCCATCAAAGAATACGTTGGCGTAGACTACAACGGTGATGGTTATTACGATGCGGGCACTGAAAGTCAAAATGACGCGGTAAAAGCCAACGATTGGGATGAAGATGGTGTTAGCTACTTAGTTAATGTTGAAGACCCTTTCCACCCATATATTGAAGTAGATAGTGCCGGCGAACCTATTGTTGTTGCGCCTGAAGATCGTAAAGATTTTGGTCCTGACTGGAAAGTCCTGCCTTTACCTTTAGTAGAAGCCGTTACCGATAAAATGATAGAGCTAGATGTTGATTTAGTTTTAGCAACTGGTGATATCACTGAGTACCGAGCTGAGTCTGACTATGTGCAGTGGATGGAGAAAGTTGCAGGACCATTGACCGACGCTGGAGTCAGTATCTTTCCTGCACGGGGTAATCACGAAGTTGTTAATGGTAGAAACTGGCCAGCATGGTTTACCAACGAACAAGAGTGGGAACGTCAGTCAGTCAATAATGTTTACAATGATATTAACCCTTATGAAGGTTATGAGCAGGTTGATTTTGACCAAGGTTATAGACTGTATCAAGCATATACTGGTGCCTTAGTTCGCGAACATTTAGACAATGGTAAAGCCATTGGTTTCCCTGGTGCAGAAGACTTGGTTTATTATTTCATTGAAGATAAAACCATGTTTATCGCTTTAGATTTCTATTTTGCAGAGCTATATAGCAGCGCTTATAGAGGTACATGGACTATTTTGAGAGACTGGTTGAAAGAAGTTATTATCGCCAACGCCGAAGACGTAGATCATGTTGTGGCGTTTGGGCATGAGCCGCTATCAACTAAAAAGCGTCCTCAAACCTATCAAGTTGAAATTTACGATGCATATGTAGCTGAACGAATTGCTTTACAAGAAGCTAAAGAAGCGGCTCAAGCAACCTTAGATAATGCCGTTGCAAATAGTGCATCTGCTGAAGAAATTGCGGTTTATAGCAATGCCTTAGAGAACGCAACTAGTGCATACGAAGAGCTAGAAGAGCCAAGCTTAAATGGTTACGATATCGGCCAATTGGGTTACTTACAGTTGCAAGATGAAGCAGAGCCTGGCCTGGCTGCGGACATATTAAACTTGTTCAACAATTACCAAGTTACTTATATTGCAGGACATGATCATCAGTACTCTCGTAGTTTAATTCACCCCACCTCTGATGATAAAGATACCGCCAATGGCTTCACTCAAATCATCGGTGGCAATGCATCATGGAAAGCTTACGAAGATTTATACGGTATGCACGATGACCATGAAACGGGATTATTCATTAACAACTTTTATGACTCCATCACTGGGGGAAATTTAACCAACAGCGAAGGGACCAAGTACGCAAGCGTAACGTCTGATTTAGGAAATGGCATTTCATTTGTGGTTGTTGAAGTTAACGGTCGTCAGATTACCAGCAAAGCATACTACGCTGACCATACACTGACTGAAGTGGATATGAACTTGGGCGCTCATTATGATTACGATACAAATGCATGGTGTACGTACTCTGGCGACTACATGGTAGCTGGCGCAAGTACAACTGAAACTTGTAACGAAGTTGAATGGCAAGTGTTAGATGAAAACACCCGTACCACTGACGCAACCGTTAGAGTGGTTGCGCCTGACCAAAATTATTATGCCCATTCTGAAACACCAGCGGAAGATGGCTATATAGGCTCACAAGCAACCATCATCGATGGCTACAACCTGACCTACAACAGCTCATATGCCGCTACTGTAGGTGAAGTGGAACGTCTGCGTGAATTATTCTCCATGAGTTGGTTTGTGGATAGCGACGCTACCACTTTATCTGACGTGTTATACCTCAGTGGAAACCAAACCCAGGAAGGTTCGTACTTTAACCAATATGGTGATTTAATTGCTCCAGTTGTAGACGTCGATGCTGGTGTTTTGGCTGAGGGAGAGTCTGCTTCACTAACCTATGTTAACCAAAACGGTGAAGAAGTGAATAATCCAACTCACACCACACGTGATGGAAAATTTGTGAAAGGTACCGATATTGAAGCATCATTGAACCCTGACCTTGCTAACGGTAATCCTAGTGGTAATGACGCCAACTGGAACGGACGTTATCTGGCAGATGGTTTAGATTTTGCCGACGCCATGACGTTAGTGATGACCGCACCTGAAGGCTATACCTTGACTGATTTAACCATTGGTCGCTATGACGAAGCAACACAGTCATGGGTGCCGGCGTTTGCTGATGAGTGTTACGTCGAAAGCGGTTACTCTGACCACTACTCAACCTATTACAGACTGACTGACCAACATCCAGAAGGTGGTTACCAAGTGGCTAATTGCCAACAACGCTACTGGGGCTATGTGAAAGATAGCAACACTATTTGGGGATTTGTGCACACCGACGGTAAGTTCGCAGTCATCGAAAAATAAGATTGAGTAATAGCCAATCTGGGTAATGAGCGCGCAACTGCGCTCTGATTACTAAATTTGAAAAGCCTATCATTATGATAGGCTTTTTTTATTGGGTAATTCAGTATCCCGGATATTTTGTTGAAATGAGATCCTCGAATTCCCCATTCGACGAATACGGACCTATCTCCCAAGTCGGAAACTCAAACAAATCTTTGCCTATGTCTTGAATAGTTTCAGTTAATTCCACTTGTTCAACAAGTTGCTCATCAATACTTTTTACACCATAAAGCACGCCCCACAAATTTCCTGAGATAGCACCAGTAGAATCAGAATCACCGTCATGGCTAACGGATATGGTCATCAGATGATTAAAGTTATTGGCGACTATGGTGCAATATAGTGAAATGGCCAGTGCCTCTTCGGCTATCCACCCCTCGCCCAATTGTTGAATTGCTTTTGCATAATCGCGTTCTGTTTTCGATAACATTAGAGCTTGCTCTATGGCTTCGATTGTTTCTTCTGAGTTGCGTTGCTCTTTAAGTAATGGAATAACGGTAAGTGCGGCGTCGACTAGGGTATAACCCTCTAATAGTTGATAAATGATGGCAGAAAACGCCCCAGCGGCTAAATACCCAGTAGGGTGACCATGAGTGAGTTGAGCGGCATCACTGCCAAGCTTAAAACAATCGTCAAGACTAAAACTGTCTTTTAAGCGCCAACAAAATAAGCCAATAGGTGCAACACGCATTACGCCACCACAGCCTTTGCTATCATTTAAAGCCAACTCTGCAAACCCACCTGCTACGCTAAGTGCATTTAGACAGGTGTTACCCGGTGCTCGTTGGTCATGAAGCTCTCGGTATTGCCAAAGCACGCCATCATTGCTGACGGTGAGATTGCTAGGTGAGTCATAGGATTGAGTTTGCAACCAGCGCTGATAAGCATGACCAATGCAGCCTAACCACGATGTGGTTCCTTTGTATTTCCCCCTAACATAGGCTCTTAGCAAACCTTCAGCGGTAAAAAGCGTCATTTGAGTGTCGTCGGTAATGGCGCCAACTTTTCCGTAAGCCGGTAGTAACGAAGTCACCCCTTCTTGACCATGCAAGGCAATAATCCGTTCCCGTGAAATGAATTCCACGGGCGCGCCAAACGCATCCCCAATTGCTCCACCGAGCATACAACCAATGAACTTATCTTGTGTTTCACTAATGATTAATTTAGACAAAATAAACACCTTCTTACTTCATTATTAACGTGGTTTAAACCCTCAAACTGCATTCATGGGAGAAAGTCTTTAAGACTTAGTAGTACTTTTCATTATTTAATGCAACCAGCCTTCGGTGCTGGTTAAACGTTGACTGGCTGAGAGGCCGAATGTCAAAATTCAGATCTAAAAATTGTTACACATAAAGTCACTTTGTGTGGACTTCGAGATTATAGTCAAAGCGCTTTTACCATCTCTGTGGTAAATATTGGGTGAAATACAAGGGCATCACGATATTGGTTCGTTCAGAAGTTGATGAGCCTTGTGTGCCAGTTAACTTAAATGTTTTACTTGGTGCGCATTTTTCAATGTAGGACGCCAGCGATTTTGCTCTTGTACGTTTGCCACTTTTTACTTCAACTGGGATGATACCTCCTTCATCTGTTGCCAAAATAAATTCGATTTCGGCGCGGGCGTCATTCCATGAATAACTTGGGTCAACGCCAATGGCGGTGAGTTCCTGCTGCACAAAGTTTTCTGCCACATATCCTTTATAGTCATAGTTTTGTTGCTTTAACTCTTTATAGCTACTGCCCAGCATATGATTGAGCAGGCCCACATCAAACATAAATAGCTTAACCATATTCTCTTTTTTATAAGCCGCCAGAGGAGATTTCGGCAATCCTTCAATAGGATAGTTTGGCAAGGCTAAGCGGCAACAGTTAAGCCAATGAATCGCGGTTTCAAAATCGCTATAACGAGATTTACGCTCATGCACATGTTTAAATTTAAAACGTTTAACAGACTCATCACTCACAAGTGATAGCTGCGCTGGAATGCTATTGAACACCGATTCAATCAGTGTGGCATCGACCTTGCCCGCGTACTTACCGAAGTCGCGGCGATAACCTTTTACTAAATCGGCATGAATTTTAGTGACTCTTTCAACCCGATCTAAAATGCTTGAATCTTTAAACTGATACCAAGCAGAAACGGCTTCGGGCATACCACCGGTAAAAAAGTAGTCTGTTAGTTTATCCATCAATTTAGTGTGCGCCGCCGGTGTGCTTGCTTGACTATCAAATGCTTTGATCAGTGCCTGCTCGTTGGATGCGTATATAAATTCTTGGAAGGTCAGTGGTCGTAAATTGTATTGTTCTACCTTGCCCACAGGGAAGGTGTTGAGCAAACCAATGTTCGAACCGCTGGCTGCGACAAAATAGGACGGTGCTTTTTCGGCAAAATACTTAAGCGAAGTAACGGCACGTTCACATTCACCAATTTCATCTAAAATCAGCAGGTCGGTTTCTGGGTTGAACGCTTGGTTGGTTAACAACTCAATGTTCATTACTAACTCGACAGGTGACAGTGAGCCATCGAACGCTTCTTTGTAGGCAGGATTTTCAAGGAAGTCGATACGAAGGATGTTGGCAAAGGTGTTCCCAAACAACTCTTGCAGCAGATAGGTTTTACCTGTTTGTCTTGCGCCATCGATCAATAATGGCTTGCGCACAGATTGATTTTTCCATGCTATTAGGGCGTTGAGTAAGTTGCGCTGCATTGTCATTTCCCGCCAATTAAGATTGTTAACCAGCCTATACTATAACCTGTTTTACATTTTTACGCGCATAAAAGTGTGATATTTTACATTTTTATGCGCATAAAAGTGTTTGGGTGATTATTTTACTCTTAATCCGGCGGCATTCATAGTGAAACTATATTTTCAATATCATGATAAAAATGAAGTTATAGTTTCGCTTTTTTCCGGTCCATTCGTATTAGGGCGGGAGCAGTGGACTGGTTAGAAAGCGATATCGACCAGAGGATTGAACCCCGCCGCATCGGTGATTCCAACTGATTGATTTGAAAGGGAAAATAAAAAAGCCCTGTATTTACAAGCAAATAACAGGGCTTTTAAGACATTCTTGGGCGGGTAAAAAAATTATTCGATGTTTTGGATCTGTTCGCGCATTTGCTCAATCAAAACTTTCAGTTCTACTGCTGATTGGGTGATGTCGGCGTGGATGGATTTTGAGCCTAGAGTGTTTGATTCGCGATTGAATTCTTGCATCATGAAGTCGAGTCGTCGGCCGCATGCACCGCCTTTTTTGAGGATTTTATGGGTTTCGCCTATGTGGGAGTTGAGTCTGTCGAGTTCTTCGGCAACGTCAACTTTTTGGGCTAGCATGATCATTTCTTGTTCGACTCGGCTTGCTTCAAGTTCTATTTTTGCTTCTTCGAAACGGCTGAGTAGGCGGTCTTTTTGCCATGTGATAATTTCTGGCATTCTGGCGCTGACAATTTTCACTTGTTCTTGAATACCATCGAGGCGTTGTTCGATCATTTCTTTTAAGTTAACACCTTCAGCCGCGCGCGCTTGGATGAAATCATCTAGAGTGGTATCAAATCCTTTCATAATATCGGTTTGAATGCTGTCCATATCGGTTTCTACAGTGGCGATTACGCCAGGCCAGCGTAGGATATCGACGGGGTTTACACCGCTTGATTGACCGTGTGATTGTACCCAGTCAGCGGCCTTTAAAAGATGTTTAGCGAGATCTTCATTGAGGCTTAATTCGCCTGCCGCTGCGTCGTTTGGAATATAGCGCAATGCACATTCCACTTTTCCGCGCTGTAGGCGTTTTCTGAAGCGTTCGCGGAGCATTGGTTCGAGCGAACGAAATTGCTCTGGAAGGCGGAAAAAGGTTTCTAAGTAGCGTTGATTTACCGAACGAATTTCCCAGATTGCGGTGCCCCATTCTGCTTTTATTTCGTTACGGGCAAATGCGGTCATGCTGTATATCATGGGAATTCCTCGGTAATTTAAAGTTTTAATGCTGGCATAGTTTACGCCTTATTAACACAATCCGCAGTGTTTTTTGTAGCGTGGTCTTTAGGCCATGTGGTTTAAATATCAATTAAACCCTCGGGGCTAAAGCGCCCGACTACAGGTAAGGGATTTTTCTCGGGGCTAAAGCACCCGACTACAGGTTTGGGATTTTTCTCGGGGCTAAAGCGCCCGACTACAGGTTTGGTTTTTCCTCGGGGCTAAAGCGCCCGACTACAGGCAAGGGTTTTTCCTCGGGGCTAAAGCCACCGACTACAGGTAAGGGATTTTTCTCGGGGCTAAAGCGCCCGACTACAGGCAAGGTTTTTTCTCGGGGCTAAAGCCACCGACTACAGGTAAGGGTTTTTCCTCGGGGCTAAAGCGCCCGACTACAGGTAAGGGATTTTTCTCGGGGCTAAAGCCACCGACTACAGGTTTGGGATTTATTTCATTGCTAACTGCAACATTTGGTGGAGTTACTGTATAATCCTGCGCCATATCAATTAGGAGTATAAAAATGCGTCCAAGTGGAAGAACTGCCAGTCAAATCCGTCCTGTTACTATTACTCGCCAGTTTACCTGTCATGCTGAGGGTTCGGTGTTGGTTGAATTTGGTAATACCAAAGTTATCTGTAACGCTACCGTTGAAGAAGGTGTGCCGCGCTTTATGAAAGGCCAGGGTAAAGGTTGGATAACTGCTGAGTACAGCATGCTTCCACGCTCTACCCATACTCGCTCAGGTCGTGAAGCCGCTCGTGGTAAGCAAGGTGGGCGTACTTTAGAGATTCAACGTTTAATTGCTCGCTCTTTACGCGCAGCCGTTGATTTAAAATTGTTGGGTGAGAATACGATTACCCTAGATTGCGACGTTATTCAGGCTGATGGTGGTACTCGTACCGCGTCTATTACCGGAGCATGTGTTGCTCTAGTTGATGCTTTAACTTATATGCGCAGCAAAGGTATTTTAAAAGCGAATCCGCTTAAGTTTATGATTGCCGCGTTATCTGTGGGTGTTTATAAAGGTAACGCTATCGCTGATCTAGAGTACTTGGAAGACTCTGATGCTGAAACAGACATGAACGTGGTGATGACTGAAACTGGCAAGTTAATTGAAGTTCAAGGTACTGCCGAAGGCGAACCTTTCAGTTTTGACGAAATGAGCGAAATGCTTGAGTTGGCGAAACATGGTCTTCGTGAGTTATTCGATGAACAAAAGAGCGCATTAAATTAAGAACGGGTTAGTAAAAACATGCAAGATTATCAAAAAGCATTTATTGAATTCGCCCTTGCCCGCGAGGTTTTAAAGTTTGGTGAATTTACCTTGAAATCAGGACGAAAAAGCCCTTACTTTTTTAATGCTGGCTTGTTCAACACTGGAAACGATTTGGCTAAATTAGGACAATATTACGCCCAAGCGTTAATAGATTCTGGCATTGAATATGATGTGTTGTTTGGTCCTGCTTATAAAGGTATTCCTATTGCTACCACTACCGCGGTTGCCTTGGCTGACAAACACAACATCGATACGCCTTATTGCTTTAACCGCAAAGAAGCGAAAGATCATGGTGAAGGTGGTACTTTGGTGGGCAGTCCTTTGAGTGGCAGAGTTATGCTGGTGGATGATGTGATCACCGCAGGCACTGCTATTCGTGAATCCATGCAGCTTATTGATGCTCAGGGCGCAAACCTCGCGGGTGTCTTGATTGCATTAGATCGTCAGGAAAAAGGCAAAGGTGAGCTGTCTGCTATTCAAGAGGTTGAGCGTGATTTTGGTACACAAGTGGCTTCCATTATCTGCTTAGCCGATTTGGTGGAGTACTTGAAGGACCAGCCAGAGATGGCTGTGCATTTGAAGAATATTGAGCAATATCGGCAGGACTATGGGATCTGATTTTTCAGTTCCACAAGAGTTCTCAGCTGATTATCATCTGGACGCCCTTGGCCTGAGGTGTCCAGAGCCAGTTATGATGGTCAGAATGAAAGTGCGCAAGATGCAAGAAGGTGAGTCATTGAGCGTTATTGCCGATGACCATTCTACAACCCGTGATGTGCCGAGTTTTTGTCGGTTTATGGGTCATACCTTGGTGCGTTCCCATACCGAATCCGCCCCCTATATTTATTTAATCCGCAAAGGCATTTAGTTTATATTTCCGGGGCTAAAGCGCCCGGCTACAGATAGGTTTTTTTTCGGGGCTAAAGCGCCCGGCTACAGATAGGTTATTTTTCTCGGGGCTAAAGCCACCGACTACAGGTAGGTTTTTTCTCGGGGCTAAAGCGCCCGGCTACAGGCAAGGTTTTTTCTCGGGGCTAAAGCGCCCGGCTACAGATAGGATTTTTCCTCGGGGCTAAAGCGCCCGACTACAGATAGGTTTTTTTTCGGGGCTAAAGCGCCCGCCTACAGATAGGATTTTTCCTCGGGGCTAAAGCGCCCGACTACAGATAGGTTTTTTTTCGGGGCTAATGCCCCGACTAAGTTATATCATTTCAAAATTGGCGCTGAAATTACTCTGGTTTACGGAATTTAATGGTCCAGCGGTCGGTGTTGCCGGTTACTGATTTTGCGCCTACTTCATATTCTAACTCATCGTCTTCACGATAATGTAGGTCGCTATAATCTACAAATTCAAATCCAGCTTCGATAATTTCTTTAATAGCCAATACAGGATCAACGCGTCTGCCGTTTGAACTGTTTGCTGGCTCCATATGGCGCGCAGTGTGATCAACAACTGCATAGATTCCACCAGGCTTCAATGCTTCAAACGCTGCAACATTCATCGCTTTGCGGCCTTCTTCTGAAAAGTTGTGGTAATTTCTGAAGGTAAGCACCATATCAAGATCGTCAACGCCGAATGTATCTAAATCTAATGAATAAAAGCGCGCTCCGTCTTTACGATACAGCTTTGCATCTTCAGCGATAATATTCATTTTTTCAAAACCTGGCTGATTACTTAGTGACTTTTTAATATTGCCAGTGCCAATAGCAGCATAATATTCGCCTTTATCATGCACTACTGGAGCAAGGATTTTGGTGTACCAACCACCTCCAGGTAACAATTCAAGTATCCGCATGTCAGGTTCAAGGCCAAAGAATTCCAAAGTTTCAACAGGCTTTCTGTTGCGGTCCCGCTCTTTCTCTGCCTCTGTTCTGACATCTGATTTCATCGCTGACTTGATCAAATCGCCCACTTCGTGATGGGCTGCCAATGAAGGTAGGCTCGCCGTTAACCCTAGGGTAGTGAGCAAAGCAATAGCTGTTGAACGTAATTTCATTCTTTTCTCCATGTATTTGTTTGATTACTTAATGGTTTACGGTTTTATTGTTACTTTTAATTAGAGACCCGAGCACAACCAATATTCATTCCGGAAGTTTGAAAAAAGATGCTCCAGCCTATTGTTTACTGTTTATGGACAAAAACTTCGCCGTTTTTCATTACAAAGTCGATATCTTGCATCTCTTTTATGTCATTTAGTGGGTCGCCTTTAACGGCAACCATATCGGCAAATTTACCTACTTCTATGGTTCCTAAATTATCTAATTCATTGAGTAATTTTGCACCGTGATAAGTTGCACTGCGTATGGCTTCTATTGGCTTCATGCCTGCCTCAACCATGAGCACAAATTCTAGACCGTTGTCGCCATGGGCTGATACACCAGAGTCTGTGCCAAATGCGATTTTGACACCAGATTTATAGGCATTTGCAAAGGTTTGTTGAATCAACGGACCAATTTGTGCTGCTTTAGGACGGACTAAGTCTGGAAAGAAACCGTCAATTTTTGCTTTCTCAGCCACCCAATCGCCTGCCATGATGGTGGGAACATAGTAAGTATTATGTTTCTTCATGAGTTTGAAGATTTCTTTATCCATGTATGTACCGTGCTCAATGGAGGTCACGCCAGCTAATATTGCTCTTCGCATGCCTTCTTTGCCATGGGCATGCACCGCTATTGTCATGCCATAGTCTTTAGCTGTATCCACAATAGCTTTCAATTCGTCGTCCATGAATTGCGGATTTTGGCCGCTTTTTGCCACTGATAAAACGCCACCGGTGGCGGTAATTTTTATCAGGTCCGCACCGTCTTTATAGCGTTGTCTAACGGCTTTTCTAGCTTCAGCAACACCATTAATGACGCCTTCCTCTGGGCCTAAGTCACGACGAATGATTTTGGCTTGACCATTGGTTGCATCTGCATGTCCGCCTGTTGTGGCGATGGGCATTGCTGCGGTGAATATCCGTGGGCCGGGGATCTTTTCACTATTAATGGCATTGCGCAACGCTACGGTTTCGTTATAGCCATCTCCTAGATTGCGTATTGTAGTAAAGCCGGCATCTAAGGTTTTTTTAGCATAGACCACGCCTTTGATGGCAAAATCTGCTTCGTTTAAAACAAAGCCTTCCATGTATGTGCTAGGGCCTTCAAATTGGCTGCTTATATGGGTATGCATGTCCATCAAGCCGGGCATTAGGGTGTACTGTGATAAATCGATGACTTCATCATCGTCGCCTGCTGCTGTGAAGCCCTTGTCTATTCGACTGATTTTATTGTCCTCAACAATAACCGACATCTTATTTTTTACATCGTCAGTATCTGCGCCAATGAGCTTTCCCGCATGAATGATGGTGGCTGCATGACTAAGATTAAGTGTTGCGGTAGTAAGAAGTAGAAAAGAGGTTTTTATAAATAGAGCGTTACGGCTAAACATCAAGGAGTCCCTGCCAATATTGGATGAAGTATCAACATTAGGTTAATTTATCAAACAGGTCAAAAGTAGCGCCTAAAATAAGTGTAAACTTTTGTTTAAAATGTGCCTAAGGTAAAGCTGTAGTCTCCACTGTTAAGTTGCAACTGACGAACGCCTTCTACTGTGACTTCCTCGGCTAATTCAATAAGTTGATAATACACATTTTGATGCAAGCGAGCCCACAAGTTGCGCCTTACTTTAACATAGGGGAGCATGGCTTGAGTTGCAGCGTCTTGGCGTATTTCAACGGGGTTATCACTACTGACTACAAAGTTATCGTCAGTTTGGGTGCTAAAAGTGAGTAAGTCTTCTTGTTTGTCCCACTGAGTGATTATGAACGGTACATCATCAACTTTGATCCTCACCTTTTCCACAGGCGTCACTAAAAAATACTCGTCTTGATCTTTACGTAAAACGCTAGCAAAGAGTTTCACTAGCGGTTTACGTCCAATGGGTGTGCCCATATAAAACCAGCTTCCATCATGCTTGATGTGAATATCAATATCGCCACAAAAATCAGGATCCCACTTTTCTACCGGTGGGATTTTTCCTTGTTGTTGGGCTAGTTGGTTTTGTAATTCAGACAAATCCATTAGATAGTCACCCTATCAATCTTCGGAAACCCCTTGTTACTGAAGTGCATCTCGTACTTCCCGCAATTTAGCTTTGATGCGACGCATGTTTTCTGGGCCAGTTCTTAGCAATTGCTTCTGCACCGAAGTTAAATTTTCCAAGCGTTCATCGGCAAATTTGTACATTACGCTGTCGGTATAAACCTCAATTGGCACGGGAACCTCAGGGGTATCCAACAAATGATTAATGGCATCCATTAACACATAAGTAAAATCGTCATCGGGATCACCAATTTCAGCGTAAATATCGGAAATTGTAGGTTTATAGGTTTCGTAAAGTGAAATTAACGCGTTGGTATCCATGGAATCTAAGGTTTCCACATAGGGTGTGTATCGTTTAAAGCTAGCCGCATCAATAAAACTCTTGTCAGACTGCTCATACACTCGAAACTTTTGATCCGGTGGCACTATAACCTGATGATTGGTTGCAATATCGTGATTAGCCGCGTTTTCCGTTAACACAACGAAGCGTCTAAGTAGGTCATCATTCACCAATAAACTCGCAGCAGCTTCATAATCCGCTAAACTGATGATGGATGTTTTGACTGCTGCATCGCTAGTGTCAATTGGCTCCGGAATCGGCTCGGGGGGCGGTAAATCAACAATAACCGGCTCTTCCTCTAAGGTTTCCCCTTCATCTTCAACAGCGTACTCGTCGAATTCTGGTTGTTCTTCAACCTCTACAATAGGATCGGGGATCGGGGTTTCAATGATTGGCTCAGGGAGTTCTTCAGTGTCATTACTGCCGCTAAAAGCAAAATAACCTATTACTAAAACACAGATCACAATCACTGCTAAAATAATGTGCGGCTTGATGGATTTGGGGTTTGATTCGTCAGTCATTTTCTTTCCTAAATTACACGCAACCAGATAATATTATGACAAGCTAGGAAGCAAATCGTTGAATTATTTTAACTAAAGTCCACAAATTGTTTATCTTTTGCTGCCAAACTACCTATGGCCTAAGTCATTCCCTGGCTAATTAAAGTGAGAATTTCCTAAACCTATTTTTAAAAATAAACACACATTAGATACTACTACTTCCAAATCTCATGTCACTATTTGTTTCTACTATTTTGATTGGGATCTAGCAGGAAATTTCAAGGCATGTCTGTTTTATCAGTGTACTCAGGTTAGTGACTCCAAGTTCTTGCATGAACCAATCACTGCTATCACCCGTATAAAATAGCAGTCTTCAAATCTATCTTGAGATAAGCCAAAGATGAAATTCGAATACCAACAATTAATTAATCAGAAACAAATTATAGATGAACTAGAGTTGCAGTCATTTGAGATGAATATTTACTTGCTTAAGCTGCACGTTGGCAATAATCAGGGAATGTTATATGAAAACGGTCAGTTAATGCGTTTCCACAGCACCCAACAAGTTCGTGACGCTTTTGCTGAATTTACGGTACTTAGGTCTGTTATGGTGCATGATTCACCCTATGATGAGATGATTGGCAATCCTCCAAAAACAGAAACAAATCTGAAAATGCCATTTTCCATGCAACAACCTTACTAAAAGATTGAATAATCAAAATCACCCACCATACTATATGACCAGCCAATCATGACTAAGATGTCTGGATTGGCCTAATCGATTACACAAGCTTAACCTTACTCAAGAGGCAAATTTTTCATGCAATTTCTACATACTATGGTGCGAGTCGCAGACTTAGAGGCATCTTTAAAATTCTATTGTGAACACTTGGGTTTGCAAGAAAGCAAGCGAATTGAAAATGAAAAAGGTCGGTTTACCTTGGTTTATTTAGCTGCGCCCGAGGACGTGGAACGGGCGGAAAAAGATGATGCTCCATTAGTAGAACTTACCTATAACTGGGATCCAGAAACCTACACAGGTGGCAGAAACTTCGGACATCTAGCGTTCCAAGTTGATGATATTTATGCTTTGTGTCAGAAACTAAGTGATGCTGGTGTGGTGATCAATCGTCCGCCTAGGGATGGATACATGGCTTTTGTGCGCTCCCCTGATAATATCTCTATTGAACTACTGCAACGAGGCGACTCTCTTGCCCCTCAAGAGCCTTGGGCATCAATGGAAAATACCGGAGAGTGGTAAATCTATAAAATTATAGTGTTACAGTCTGGTGTGTGTTGTTTGTCATTTGACTATCAGATTTGGGACAAAAACATATACGTTTGAGACAAAATATAGTGCCAACGTTGAGGGATCGCTGAGTTGGCACACTACAAAACCTCTTAAACCCTCTGCAATCGCAAGCAGATATAAATTATCCCCATGGCTAGTGTATAATCTTCTTTTACGATTTATTACTTAAGATTTCAGTCTTAAGCGAAAACACCTTATTGGAGATCGGGTTGAATAAACAGTCATTAATCCTATTAAAAAATGCCAACATTTTTGCCCCAGAAGCCCTTGGTAATCGGCATCTTTTAGTGGGAGGTGGAACAATTTTACAGATTTTCGATAGTCTGCCTAATCTCGATTCTCTCATTGATGTGCAACAGCTTGACTTGCAAGGGGCAACGGTCATTCCTGGCTTAATTGATGCCCATACTCATATCACCGGTGGTGGCGGAGAAGCAGGATTTGCCACTCGAGTACCGCCGGTTCCTTTGAGTCAATTCACCCGTGCTGGTGTAACCACTGCCGTTGGGTTGTTAGGCACAGATGACACAACTCGTAGCACCGAATCCTTGGTTGCTCAGGTATATGGTTTGCGGGAAGAAGGCTTATCTGCTTATTGTTACACTGGCGGTTATCACTTACCGCCAACCACGTTAACGGGTTCCATTAAGACCGATATCGTGTTTGTCGATCCTATAGTAGCGGTGGGAGAGTTAGCCATCAGTGACCACCGTTCTAGCCAGCCTACCCTCAATGAATTACTAAAAGTGGCTTCTGAAGCCCATGTGGCAAGGTTAATGACAGGCAAAGCTGGCACTGTTCATCTGCACTTAGGAGATGGTGAGCGTGGATTGAGTTTGGTGCGTGAAGCTTTATCTGCTTCAGAAATACCGGCTAGAACCTTCAATCCTACCCATGTAAATCGCCAACGGTTTTTATTTGAAGAGGCGTGTGAGTTAGCGCATCAAGGGTGTTGGATTGATGTGACTGCATTTGAAACCGACGGTGAAGGTTACGAGCCGGCAGATGCCCTGAGTCGATATCTCGCCAGTGACTACCCCCAAGACAAACTAACCATTAGTTCCGATGGTGGGGGCTGCTTACCTTGCTTTGATAAACAAGGGCACCTAACCAAAATGGACTTTGCGAATTCAGAGTCCATGACACAGGTTTTATATGAATTGCTTGAAAATGGCGTCCCATTGCAAGATTGTCTGCCATTTTTTACATCAAATGTGGCTTCTTTGATGAATTTTCATAAAAAAGGCAAGATACAGGCTGGCTTTGACGCAGATCTTGTTATACTTGACGATTCGTCCCGCATCAGCCACGTGATGGCCCTTGGTGTGTGGCACATTTTTGATAAATCTTTTGTAAAAAAAGGTACGTTTGAGGATTGAATATGCCGTCTCCTAATATTGAAGGACAGCAACGTGGTTATGTAATCCCCATCGGCGGCGCCGAAGAGAAAATAGATAACCCAGAAATACTAACAAAATTTGTTGAGCTCGCGGGTGGTGCTGACGCTGTGATTTGTGTTATTCCAACCGCTTCACAGTTAGATGATACTGGTCAGCGATACGAAAATTTATTCCATGAATTAGGTGCAGGAAAAACAATTTCCTTGCCTATTCGTGAACGCGCAGATGCGCAAAACCCGGATTATGTTGAGCAGCTTCTGACTTGCACAGCGGTGTTTATCACTGGTGGCAATCAATTACGTTTATCGACTATTTTAGGTGGCACGCCCATTGCCAAAACCATTCGACAAATTAACGCTAAAGGTGTGCATGTTGCAGGTACCTCTGCCGGAGCGGCAATCGTTTCTCAGCATATGATTACCGGTGGAAGCACTGGAATTGTGCCTACCGAAGACGGTGTAAATTTAGCGCCGGGTATGGGGTTGATCAACACCGTAGTGGTAGACCAACATTTCAATGAGCGTAATCGTTTATCACGGTTGTTGAGTGCGGTTTCCTATAATCCATTTTTAGTGGGAATCGGCTTAGACGAAGATACCGCAGCCTTTATAGATGATAATAATGAATTTACGGTTGTCGGTAGTGGCGCAATAACCGTTGTTGATCCTGCCGATATCGAGTATTCCTCAATGGCGGAAGCGCGCAGAGGTGACGCCTTAACCTTGCTTAATTTAAAGGTGCATATTCTTGCCTCAGGCAGTCGATACAATATTAGCACTCGTCAAGCATTCGCCTAATTCTAGGTTTATGCTGAATATAAAAACAGTGGCGAATACCACTGTTTTTATATAGCCTAGTTACTACAATTCTATAAGCTAAAACTGCCATATCTTAAGTCTATTACTTGTAGTATTGTTTTCTATTCCCTTTCATCAATGTGATTCACGTTAAGCGTGTTGTTAAAGCAATTAACACAAGGAAACCCAATAATATGAAGATCCTCAGTAGAAACGTTTATGTCGGTCCAAATGTTTACGCTAACTTTCCTGTTATTCGATATCAAATCGACTTAGGAGAGCTTGAAAATTGGCCTTCAGTAAAGTTAGGTGAGGATTTCATTAATGGTTTGGTCAATGCGATACCAAGCTTGCACAGTCACGGCTGCTCTTATCAAGAAGAAGGCGGCTTTATCCGTCGTCTGCGGGATGATGAAGGTACGTGGATGGGACATATTTGGGAGCACGTGGCTTTAGAGCTACAAAATTTAGCCGGTTCGCCTGTGGGATTTGGTCGCACTCGTAGCTTAGATAAACCCGGTTGCTACAATGTGGTTTATCAATATAAACAACAAGATGTTGGCTTAGAAGCGGGCGCTTTGGGTATGCGACTGCTTACTCACTTGTTGCCGGAGAATGTCCAAACTGCAATTAACGCCGACATCGATGACGACTTCGATTTCAGTCAAGAGCTACAAGATTTTGTGCGTATGGCGCAGAAAAAAGAATTTGGTCCTAGTACCGGCAGTTTAGTCAAAGCCGCTGAAGAGCGAAACATTCCGTGGTTGCGATTGAATAATTATAGTCTGGTTCAGTTTGGACATGGCAAATACCAAAAGCGCATCCAAGCCACGATTACCAGTGAAACAAAGCATATTGCAGTTGAAATTTCCTGTGACAAAGAAGACACCCATAATTTGTTAAATGATTTAGGCCTTCCTGTGCCCAAACAATTGATGATTTATAGTGAGCGTCAAGCGGTAAGAGCGGCTAACCGTATTGGATTCCCAGTGGTGATTAAGCCACTCAATGCTAACCACGGTAGAGGGGTTAGCATCAACCTGACTAATGATGAAGAGGTGGTTACTGCTTTCAATGAAGCGCAGAAATTCGGTACGAGCCGCGCCGTGTTAGTGGAAAGTTATTTAACCGGATTTGATCACCGTATGTTGGTGGTAAACGATGAATTAGTTGCTGTGGCGAAACGTGTTCCAGGCCATGTGGTGGGCGATGGTTCTAGCACTATTGAAGAGCTGGTGGATATAGTTAATCAGGATCCCCGCCGCGGTATAGGTCATGAAAAAGTGCTGACCCGATTAGAGCTTGATAACCAGGCAGAACGCTTATTGGCAGAAGCGGGTTATGATAAAAACACCGTGTTGGAAGAAGGGCAAGAATTTTACTTACGCTCCACAGCAAACCTATCTACTGGCGGCACCGCCATCGATGTCACGGATTCTGTGCACCCAGACAACCGAGACATGGCCGTACGGGCAATAAAAGCCATTGGCTTAGATATTGGTGGCGTCGACTTTCTCACCGATGATATCAGCAAATCCTATAAAGAAATTGGTGGCGGTATTTGTGAATGTAACGCCGCGCCTGGATTTAGAATGCATGTTGCTCCCAGTGAAGGAACCCCTCGGGATGTGTCTGGAAAAGTGATGGATATGCTATTTCCACCGGGGGCTAATTCGAGTATTCCCATCGCCGCAATTACCGGCACCAATGGTAAAACCACCACCTCGCGGATGCTTGCCAGTATCATGAAGAGTGTTGGCTATACCACTGGCATGACCTCCACAGATGGCGTGTATATTGATGGTCATCTAACCGTAAAAGGGGATATGACTGGCCCCACCTCAGCACAAATCGTGTTGCGCGATCCCAGTGTTGATTTCGCGATAATGGAAACCGCACGAGGCGGCATACTCAAGCGTGGTCTTGGTTACAGTGAATGTGATGTGGGTGCCTGTTTGAATATCAGTGCAGATCACTTAGGTCAAAGGGGCATAAATACATTAGAACAGCTGGCGCAAATTAAACGTGTGGTGGTTGAAGTGGCTAAAGACTGTGTTGTGCTCAACGCAGACGATAGACATTGCTTGGAAATGGCCGACTATTGTTCAGCTAAACGCATTTGTTATGTCACTACCGACTCCGGCCATGGCTTAGTCCGAGAGCATATTCGCAGTGGTGGTTTAGCCGTGGTGCTGGAAAAAGGTATAAACGGTGACATGATCACCATTTATGACAAGGGCTCACATATCCCACTGTTATGGACGCACCTTATTCCTGCGACGATTGAAGGCAAGGCAATGCATAACGTACAGAACGCCATGTTCGCCACTGCAATGGCCTACTGCTTCAATACGTCATTGGAAGATATTAGACAGGGTCTGCGAATTTTCAATACTTCCTTCTATCAAGCTCCGGGTCGCCTGAATATTTATGATGAACACCCCTTTAAGGTAATCTTAGATTACGCCCATAATCCTGCAGCGATTCAAACGATCACCGATTTAGCCATGCGTTTAGACGTTACTGGTAAACGTCGTTTAGTGATTGCCATGCCTGGTGATAGGCGAGATGAAGATGTAATAGAAGCCGCTACTATAACGGCGAAAGGCTTTGATAGTGTTATTTGTAAAGCTGATGACGACCGCCGAGGACGCGGGGTTGACGAAGTTCCGCAATTGTTGCGTAAAACTTACCTCGAGCAAGGTATGTCGGATGACGATATTCAAGTGATTCCTTCTGAAAAAGACGCTGTCGATAAGGCCCTTGCCGATTGTCAGAAAGGCGATTTACTGATTATTCTCGGCGACAATATAACCCGTTGTTGGAAGCAGATTGTGCATTTCCAAGCCGATCGTGATGGTGCGTCGAACGAAGAAGTTCCCTCCCAAGATTATCCAGAAAAACTTTATGCGCCAGTGGAGCATAAATTTGAACTCGATGCTGGTCAAACCCTTGTGCAAGATGAAAGAGGTGTACGCTTAGTGGTTGAACGCGATGAAGATTCCGACTAATGCGTTTAGAACTAGATGAAGTAAGGCGACTTACCGGACCCAACCTATTGTGGGATAAACCCGGCGCTATTTTAGATGTTTTTATCGATGGCATCGATCGTCAGACGGTGATCAGCACTTGGCAGCGCTGGGTTGATAAATTGTTGCTTAACATGAATTGGCAACAAGACACTACTACCCGGCTCTATGCGGGTGGCGCAAGTTTGGCCATTAGTGCGCCCATGGATGCGCTTTACACGGCTTGTGACCTAGCTGAACTGGCTTGGGAGTTGACTGTTTCACAACTCTGCCAGCTAGCAGACATTGATTGGCAAAGTCGAGTTGAACAATTGCAGGTTGCACTGGCTGAGGAGCAAAATCCTGAGTTGCTAAATATCTTGGCCATGGCTAAAGATCATGATGTTACAGCTATCAGTGATGACGACGAATTTAGTTTAGGAACAGGATCTACAGTTGACGTGTGGCCCATCGATGAGCTGCCTGCTGATAGCCAACTGCAATGGGGAAAATATCAGGATATTCCACGGGCTTTCATCACAGGAACTAACGGAAAATCGACTAGTGTGCGCTTAGCCAGTGAAATTGCCAAAGCAGCAGGCATTTGCGCTGGAGTCACGTCTACTGACTTTATCAAAGTCGGTGATGAGATTATCGATAAAGGTGACTATTCTGGTCCTGGCGGCGCTAGGATGTTGCTGCGTGACAAACGCACTGAAATGGCCTTTCTAGAGGTGGCTAGGGGAGGCATTTTACGTCGAGGGATCCCAATAGATAAGGTAAATACCGCGCTCATCACCAATGTCGCAAGTGATCACTTGGGTCAATATGGAATTAATACTGTTGCAGAGTTAGCTGAGGTTAAGTTTGTTGTTGCCAAAGGTTTGGCTAACACCTCTACCTTGGTACTGAATGCCGACAATCATTTAGTGGTGGAACAAGCCAAAAAGGTGAACTGTCAGATTTGTTGGTTTAGTGAAGATGTGAACAATCCTCTGATTGTTCAAAATCAGCAAGCAGGTTTTCCGTGTGTATTTGTGGATAACCATCAATTTGTTTATGTGTTTGCCGATGGAACAAAGCAGATAATTGAAGATGTCAAAGCGGTACCCATGACCATGCAGGGTGCGGCTAAACATAATATCCAAAATGCCTTAGGGGTAATCGGCTTATGTATGGCCTTAAAACTACCTCTACAAGCGATCAAGCAAGGCCTAGTTAACTTTGGTAGCTCGGCAAAGGATAACCCTGGCCGAGGCAATTTATATGACTATCAAGGGGCGACTGTGATGGTTGATTTTGCCCATAATGCGCACAGCGTTAAAGCGATGATTAATACTGCTAAACAATTACCGGCGAAACGCTACATTGTGATGTTCAGTAATGCTGGTGATCGAGCCGATGAAGATATCAAACAACTCACCGACGAAATTCAAAAATTACAGGCAGACCGTTATGTGGTTGCGGAATTAGAACGTTATCTGCGCGGCCGCCAACCCGATGAGTTATTACATCTGGTAAAAAATCATCTGCTAAGCAAAGGTGTCGACGAAGCGGTTATTGATTGCGTAGACTCACCATTCACTGGAGCTAAGCAGGCAATTGAATTAGCCAAACCCGGTGACGTGGTTGTTTTGTTTTGCCTTGATCAGCGTGAAGAGATAGATCAACTTCTTCAACCAACAGACAACTAACTGCTCCAACCTGAATTGGAAAAACAGATTTAGTCCCCATTTCTTGTTTTACTGTTAAACCGAGCCTGGTTTTATTCGCATTGTGGTGAAATATGCCTTTTTTAATGCAAATAAAACCCTTGTCTTATATCGGAGTAGAATTTGAAATGGAACAGTCTTTCAATGAAGCATTATTAAAGTTATGCATGGTGTTCTATCGTATCGATGGCAAAATCACCCTATCTGAACAAGATTATTACGATTCCGTTTATCGCCATATAAACTGGCAGGGCGAGGAAGACTTAGAAGAGTTTCAACGCCAATCCATTCATCAGGTGCGAGATGCTGTGGAAAATGGTGAAGCAAAAGAATTTGTGATGTCTCTAAAAGATCCTTTAAGCTTTAATGCTAAAAAAGCCTTGGCTATAGCCCAAGGAATTTGTCTCATTGATGGTGATATCGCAGAGCAGGAGCAAGAGCTTCTGGATTATCTAAAATTTCGAGTATTGGCTAAATATTTAGATAAAATCGACGTCGCATAACAAACCAAGTGCTTTTAATGTGAGTTGAGTATTAGGTATGTTTTTAAATTGTTAGTATTGAGTTGAAATAACAAATATACTCTTCGTATGAGTAAAAAACTAACCGCGGAGGTGTGTTCGTGCCCAGACTGTTTGAAGCCCATGGTACGTTAGATTTGTTCGTTAAAGATCGAATTTTGCGGCTTGAAGGGACGGGTCCTTGGAATCTCGAATCGTTAGATGAATCTGGTGAGCAAGCCAACCCCATGCTTGAACAGCTTGTTCAGGAGCCTTGGGCTGTGTTAGTCATTTTGCACGGCGAATGTATCTACGTTCACGAAGCAGGGCAACGTTTAACGGAAATTGTCCGCAAAGAGAAAACCATGAATCGTATTGCTAGCGCAATATTGGTGAATGATTGTGATTCTCCTAATTTCGCGAAACAACATATAGGTGCGATTTATCAAAATGCCGGCGAACAATTTGAATTTTTTGATGACGTAGATTCAGCCGAAACATGGTTAAAAGAACAGTTAGCTGCGGCCGCGAAAGATTAACCTTCCTATTTTTCCATAACTTATAACCCTAATGCCTTGTTTAGTTTGTGAATTGTCGTAATCTACGGATAATTCTATTTGTAGAGAAAACGAATGCAAGAGTTTGAATGGCAGCGTGCTGTTATAAAAGTCGGTAGCGCATTAATTGCGCCAGATGGAAAGCATTGCAGTGGGCATTATTTATTGGCAATCGCGCGTTTTATTACCGCAAGCCGAGAACAAGGGAAGGAAGTTATTTTAGTTTCTTCGGGCAGCGTAGCAGCGGGGCGAGGAAATATTCCGATACACCACACACCATCTATAGCAGAAAAACAAGCCATGGCATCCATTGGGCAAATGCAGATGATGTCTAATTGGTCGCGATTTTTTGATTTTCCCTGTGCGCAATTATTATTAACTTACGATGATCTGCATAGTCGAACTCGCTACGTCAATATAAAAAATACATTGCGAGAGCTGCTAAATCATCAAGCATTACCCATAGTGAATGAAAATGATACTGTGGCAGTGAATGAGCTTAAAGTTGGCGACAATGATAATTTAGGTGCTTACACTGCACTTGTCTCGCAAGCTGATACTCTGATAATTTGTTCTGATGTCGACGGCTTATATGATCAAGATCCGCGAGTTAATCCAAATGCTAGCCTCATAGCTGAAGTGTCTTGTATCGATGAAAATATTTTTGCTTTAGCTGGTGGTGCAGGTACAAAAATGGGGACTGGTGGTATGATAACCAAGCTTCAAGCCGCCCAGAAATGCACCCAAAGTGGTATCCAAACCCTTATTGTTAATGGTCAAAAAGGCGAAGTCTTTGACCAATTGTTAGATGGGAAGATTCAAGGAACCCGTTTTGTGCCGGTCGCGAGTCGTGAAAATGCACGCCGTCAGTGGCTAAAACATACCCTCAAAAGTGGTGGTAAAATAGTCATTGATTCTGGTGCTAAAACTGCCATTCTTAACAAAGGCGCTTCGTTATTGCCAAGTGGCATTGTCGATGTGATGGGAACCTTTAGTGCAGGTGACGCCGTCACTATCGAATATCAAAATCATGCTCTTGCCAAGGGGTTGGCACTATATAATTCGTCTGATTTGCACAGCATAAAAGGAATACGAAGCAGTAAAATCGAAAGTGTTTTAGGTTACACATCGGGTGAAGCCGTGGTGCACAGAGATGATATGGTTTTACTTTAGGATTATTAATCAGTTTTGTTATCAACAGTGAGTATATTTACATGACATTTTCAATCGCAGCAGCAGCAGCGGCAGCAAAAAAAGCGGCAAGAGCCTACTCTTCTTTAGGGAGTCAGGCAAAAAATGCACTGCTAACTGAAATTGCCGATCAGTTAATTGTGCAGAAAGAGCAAATTTTAATTGCTAACCAAAAAGATTTAGATGCCGCTCAAGAAAATCAAATCGATGCATCCATGCAAGATCGCCTACGATTAACCGAACAAAGATTGGAAGGGATCCGTAATGCTGTTCTTGAAATCGTCCAGCAAGGGGACCCTGTGGGTGAAATAAGTCATGTTCAACAACGTCCAAGTGGCATTCGCGTGGGTAAAATGCGTATTCCATTAGGGGTCATTGCCATGATTTATGAGTCTCGTCCTAATGTCACCATTGATGCTGCAGCACTGTGCCTTAAAGCCGGTAATGGCGTGATATTACGAGGGGGTAAGGAAGCAATTCATTCCAATTTAGCTTTGGCAAAGTGTATTCAGGTGGCCTTTGAGAAACATCAACTGGATCCTAACGTTGTTGTGGTTGTACCGAATACCGATCGCAGCGTTATGAATGAATTAATGACTCTTAATGAGTCCATTGATTTGATTATTCCCCGTGGGGGCGAAGGCTTGATCCGTTTTGTTACGGAAAATAGTCGTATTCCGGTTATTCAGCACTTTAAGGGGGTTTGTCATCTGTACATTGACGAGCATGCGGAGCTAAACAAAGGTCTATCCATTTTAGAAAACGGAAAGACCCAGCGCACAAGTGTGTGTAATTCTCTTGAAACCCTGTTGGTGCATCAGTCAGTGGCCGACAAGTTTTTACCCATGGCGGCAAAGATGTTGTCTGAGCATCAGGTTAGAGTCCACGCTTGTGAAAAGAGCATCGCTTATTTTAACGGTGCTGAGCCCGCCACCGTTGATGATTGGCATGCGGAATATTTAGCCTTAGAGATTGCAATACGAGTTGTGGATGATTTCGAACATGCCATAGAACACATTGGCTTGTATGGGTCAGGACACACCGAGGTGATAGTGACGCAAGACTACTCAGCTGCAAATGAATTTATTCGCGTTGTGGATTCTGCGGTCGTGATGGCAAATGCATCGTCCCGTTTCTCCGATGGTGGAGAGCTAGGTTTGGGAGCGGAAATTGGCATTTCTACCAGTAAATTGCATGCATATGGCCCAATGGGTGCCGAGTCATTAACTACAGAGAAGTTTGTGGTTTATGGTGACGGTGAAATTCGTGGATAACTATGATTCCATAAGGCGCTAAAATGGCCAGAGGTTCCCTCGAAACTTGGGTCTTTGTGCTATTTATTGTTGCCGTGGTCGTAATCCCAATCCTGGTAGGATTGGGATTTTTCAAACTTTATAGGCTGCTGAGGCCTTTTGCTGATACACCGCAACAACCTACTTCATTTACCTATGATGCACCAAGTGATAGCTTTTTCAAATGCACCTTTGTTGGTTGGCTGATTTGTGCCCCTCTTTTCTATTTAGTCTATACGTATCTATAATCATAGCTGACTATTAATTCGCACTTAGGGGTACTGAGACACCACTGGTTTCTTGCAGCACGGCATGAAAAAAGCGAATTGCACTTAGATAGTCAGCCACTTGTAATTGTTCATTGATTCCATGAAAGCGCGTTAGGCCGTCAGGATCCAAACGTATCATCATAAACCGATAAATGTTGTCTGAGAGGGCATTATAATATCGAGAGTCTGTGGCTCCAACGAGCAAATATGGCGCAACAAGTACTTCGTTATTCTGCTGACGTATATGCTTTTCAATCAGCTTGTAAGCAAAACTACCCGTGGGAGAAACCGCCGAAGGCTCGGTTCCCATGAAGTCGCTGACCACCACTCGTTCATCATCAATGGCATTGATAACATGTTGTTTGACCGTTTCAATTGTATCCCCGGGTAATATTCGAAAGTTTATCACCGCAGATGCCTGAGAAGGTAATATGTTTGACTTGGAACTACCACTTGCCATAGTGGCGGCGATGGTTGTTCTGATGCTTGCAGCACTTGATGGCGTATCTAACATTACATTGCTGACAACAGGTTCGAATAACCATAAATTTGCCATGGGCAAACGGTTGCTCATTGGAGCGTACGTGGCAATGGCATCAAATGTCATTTTGCTAAAGGTTAAATCGGTATCGAATTGGTTATTTTCGATGTTAACAATAGCATCACTTAATATTCCAAGGGCTGAATGTTCTGGCGGTTGAGAGGAATGCCCCCCTTGGGAATCAACTGTCAGTTTAAGGTTTACAATCCCCTTTTCAGCAATACCAATGATTGCAACAGGTTGTTCGACTTTTGGGATGATGCCTTGTGTTATGGCTCCGCCCTCATCTAATACAAATTCAAACTCGATACCTTGGTCTTGCAAATATTCTGCAATTTTCGCCGCCCCTTGATAGCCGCCGATCTCTTCATCATGACCGAAAGCTAAATATATTCCGCGCTTGAACGACTTGTTTTGCTGTAACAATAATTCCATGGATTCTAATAGTGCAAATACCGTCACTTTGTCATCTAGTGTGCCTCTTCCCCAAATAACATCGTTTACGACAGCGCCACTAAAAGGCGGTTGTTGCCACTTATCTAAGGTTGCATCGTCCACGGGAACCACATCCATATGTCCCATAAATAAGGCCGGTTTCAAGGTCTTATCTGTGCCAGGAAAGTAATACAATAAACTATGTTCACTGAAAGTCTTTTGTTGTGCAATTCGGTGCACGAGTGGGTAGCTTTGTTGAATATGACGTCTTAAATCAATGAAAGGTTTGTCATCAAACTGTTTAGGATCATCATAGGATATGGTTTTGAATTGAATGCCCTTGGCTAGTCTGCTGACAACGGCGTCTTTATCCAATGGTAATTGACGCTCTATTTGTTGAACTTGAAGTTGTTTATCTACAAAGACGGTTTCCGTACGAATCCATAAGATAGCAGTAAGTATGACTAAAAAAAGCAGCAACAAGCCAATTAACTTTTTCATTTGAAACGTCCCTTTTAATGATTGAAATGTCAATAATGTGCTAAAACAGCATACTCTTAATTCGTGCCTTTGAAAACGATTTGCTACTATCCCTAACTAATCACTTTGAACGAGCCTTAACGTGTCAAATATACAACTTTTTATTAGCTGCACTTTAATTTGGGGCTCAACCTGGATAGCCATAACTTTTCAATTGGGTGACGTGGATCCAGTATTATCGGTTGCCTACCGATTTACTATCGCTTCTGTGATTCTAGGTTGTGTGTGTTGGTATAAGAAGTTGCCACTGAAATTACCCATGCATATTCATATTAAAATGGCCGCTGTGGGGCTCTGTCTTTACACTCTTGATTACAGCTTTTTATACGAAAGCCAAAAGTATTTAGTGAGCGCGGTGGTCGCGCTTATGAGTTCATGCATTATTTACATTAATGTGATTATGCGTCGCCTACTTTTAAAAAAGCCGATTCGTTTAGAGGTGGTGCTTGGCGCAACCTTTGGTTTACTGGGAATGGCGATGATTTTTGTACCGCAATTTGAACATGCACAAACCCATATGTTTTTGTCGTTGGGAATTACCCTGGCATGTATATCGTTTGTCTGTGCAGCGCTGGGAAACGTTATCTCAGAACGCATACTGGACCACGGAACTCCGGTGATTCAAATGAATTTTTGGGCAATGACCTATGCCTTGGTTTTTCTATACGGTTACGCCTTTCTGAATGGTGCGGAATTGATATTACCCAGTTCAACTGACTATTACCTGTCGCTGCTTTTCCTGGCTGTGTTTGGTTCAGTCTTAGCTTTTGGCGCTTATATGAAACTTGTCCAACAAATTGGTTCAGACAAAGCTGCTTATGTGGTGTTAATGTATCCTTTAGTGGCGTTAGGTATTTCAACGTTGTTCGAAGGCTATCAGTGGCAATTCCCTGCATTGGTTGGGGTGCTTATAGTGTTACTGGGAAATGGAATTGCAATGGGCAAGGTGCCGCTGTTGTTAAAGAGGGTTAAAGCCCGCCAAATTAACGATTAAATCCAGCTAATGAGCTAAAAAAACGTGGTTTATAAAGCTAATAAACCACGCTGTAATGGAATAGCTCAAAGTGAGTTTATCTTTTGGTTGAGTTCATAAGCAGGTTCGGTGACTATTTTCTCAAGCACTTGAATACGCTCTTTTAAGTCTTTTATTTCCTGATCCTTATAATTGATAGTGGTTTGAAATTGCTGCTCTTTTGTGGCTTTAAATGGATTTTCGGTGTCTCCATTGAACCAATCTATGAATTTCCAATTGTGTTTTGTGTCTAGCCAAGCCGCAGCTAAATATAAAGACAGGCTAGCCACAATGATTAATGTAATTGTTAATCCGCTCATGATATTTCCTCTATGTTAGTTATTAAAAACGGTTCAAGTGAGTGATATAAAAAACCTTCTCTATTCATTTAGTGCACATTCAAAGCTTCTGTTTATTCACCGCTTAATGCTTTAGTCTTGTCTTTGAAAAAAACATTACAGATTTTGTGTAATATTTTTTTCAGGGGGGAGACTAATACCCTAGAGTTTAAATTTTAAGGTTGCAGGGATCACCATTGAGCAAGGATTTTAATGCCATTGTTTCCGAATATGGACCACTACTAAGCCGAATTGCCTCTAGTTACGAGGCCAATCAACACTTGCAACAAGAATTATTGCAAGAAATAAGCTTAGCGGTGTGGCAATCATTAAAAGCTTTTAAAGGGAATAGTAGCCTTAAAACGTACATTTTACGGGTTGCCCATAATAAAGCGGTGACCCATGTTGCTTATCATGCGAAACAGCCCTCCAGTGAACGCTATTGTGAGATAGAAAGTCCCCACTCTACCAGTGCCACCTCGGCTACTAACGGCGCCTTTACTGACCGTCGTCCCTCACCTGAATCTGACTTGGCGAAACAGCATAAGGTTAACTTATTACTTCAGGCGGTTCGTCAACTTCCTGTTCAATCTCGGCAAATCGTGACTATGTCAATGGAGGGATTGGGTTATCAGGAAATTGCTGAGGTGTGCGGCATTAGCTCAACTAATGTTGGGGTGATTCTCAATCGCGCAAAAAAGTCTTTAACGGAGATAATTAATCATGAGTAATGACGACTTCAATTTAGACAAAATCTGGCAGCAACAAGATGTGACTAAAGTGAATGTTCAATCTTTAAAGCGCCAATGGTGGCTAATGAGGATGAAACAATATTTGTATATAATGTTGGATGGATTAGCCGTTATGTCTGTGCCTTTAGTCTTGTGGTTTTTCCCTAAGGAATTATCTACTTTTGAAGGTGTTTGGATTGGTGTTGTATTTCTATTTGTCTGCATCTGGTTCTTCTATCTCTTATGGTTAAGACGATTTTCTTTGGGTTTCAACTCTGAAACAGCAACAACATCAGATTTTATCCAACGGGTAAAACTGCAATATCAGCAGAATATAAAAATCGCTTATGTCAACAAGGTGCTTTGCTACATCACCCCCATGTTCTTTGTTGGTTATGCGGCCTTTGCTTTCTGGGGCGACTTTGTTGAACAACAGGAATTAGTGCGAAAAGCAAAAGTTATGTTAATACTGAACATTGTTTGTATGCCTTTAATGTGGCTATGGATGCACAAAAGACAGTTAAAATTCAAACGTTTGCTTGAGGAATTTGAATCTCAATCTCCCCTAAACTGAAATGTGAAGTCACGTTCCACTTTTGAGCATTGCACATCCCTTCCTTAGCAATTTTTGATAGGGAGTTGTGGATTATTTTTCTATGCGAGTTGCGCTGGTTTTTGTATCATGGCGCAACTTTGGATTTTAGACGAATTTTCATGAACGAAATCGAACAGTTGTTAGAGAATAATCGTAAATGGTCAGAAAGAACGACTAAAGTCACGCCACACTTTTTTGAGTCCTTGGCACAGCAGCAAAATCCCAAGTTTTTGTGGATTGGTTGTTCAGATAGCCGTGTGCCTGCAAATCAAATCGTCGACCTTCCCCCAGGAGAAGTGTTTGTTCATAGAAATGTGGCCAACCTTGTTGTTCATACGGATTTTAATTGTCTTTCTGTTTTGCAGTTTGCCATTGATGTACTGAAAGTTGAGCATGTTATTGTTTGTGGCCACTATGGTTGTGGTGGTATCGATGCAGCAATTCAACAAGAGCCCCTTAACTTAAGTTTAGTGGACAATTGGCTGGGGCACATTCGTGATATTGCGTGTAAACACGAAAAAGAACTGAACAAGCTAAATGGTGCCGCAAAATCGGCGCGACTGTGTGAAATTAATGTACTCGAACAAACTGAAAATGTGAAACGCAACTCAATTATTAGAGATGCCCTTGCCCGTGGTCAAAAATTAAAGATTCACAGTTGGGTATATAGCCTGAAAAATGGTTTGGTAACTGATTTAAGCGTGGATTGATGTGATAATCATAAAGTGGTCAATTTTTCTATGACTTTTAACAATTACTGGTTGAATACATACGCGTTATAATACGATTTTAATCTGGTTTATAGCGTATATCTTAAAATTGAATCTTCTATTCCTATATAATTTAACCTTAACGTTATTTGTAACTGACGACCTACCGTTTTACTTGTAACATCTTTATTAAAAAGGACTTAATCGAACTAATGACCACCGAAGAGATTGTCGAACATTCTAAACCTAAACTTGGACTGTTTGAATTTGTTGCCTTAACCGCATTTATGACATCGATCGTAGCGTTGAGTATTGATGCTATGTTACCGGCACTCAATCAAATTGGCAGTGATCTGGGCAGTGAAAGCCCTCAATACACCCACATGATTATATCCATTTTCTTTTTGGGAATGGCGTTCGGGCAACTGTATTATGGTCCTTACTCAGATACCAAAGGACGAAGAGCAGCAATATTATCAGGTTTGATCGTGTTTGCATTGGGCACAGTCATATGCTTATTTTCCCAATCAATGGAAATGTTGTTGCTTGGTAGGGTGATTCAAGCATTTGGTGTTTCTGGCCCTCGAATCGCCAGTATTGCGTTAATTCGAGATCAGTTTGAAGGTGAGGCTATGGCCAGAGTGATGTCATTTATCATGATGGTATTCATTTTGGTGCCAATGATTGCCCCTGCTTTTGGTAAGACCATTTTATATTTTGCCTCTTGGCGGGAAATATTTGTTTCCTTTTTGATAATCGGGTTTGCTCTGGCAGTGTGGTTTTTCAGCCGTCAACCTGAAACCTTACCTAAATCAAAACGCAAACCTTTTACGTTCTCAAGTTTGTGGGCTTCTAGTAAGTTTATTCTGACTCAAAAAACGGTAATGATGTACACCTTATCCATGGGCTGTATTTTTGGTTCTTTCCTTGCTTACCTAAGTGCTTCACAAACCATTTTTGAAGACTTTTACTCACAAGGTGATATGTTCCCCCTAATATTCGCCGTCTTAGCGTTCTCCATCGGCATAGCGTCGTTTATCAACGGTACTTTGGTGATGAGTTTAGGAATGCACAAGCTTTGTACCTTAGCGATTTGTGGGACTGTTGTGATGTCGACTATTTTTGTTCTCGTCACTTTCTATTATCAAGGATTGCCGCCGCTATTAGTTACCATTGCCATTTTGTTTGTGAATTTCTTCTTTATTGGTGTGTTGTTTGGCAACCTCAATTCATTGGCAATGTTGCCATTGGGACATATCGCAGGATTGGGGGCAGCGATTACAGGTTCACTTAGTAGCGCCTTTGCTGTGCCGGTTGCAATGATAATTGGCAGTTTTGTGAAAACCGATATATTACCTATCGCTTTAGGGTTTCTAGTCTTTGGCTTGATTACTTTGGTTTGCTTTCGGTTAGCTGGATCTAAAGATAAACGAACACAGGTGTGTAACACCCGCAAAATAACAAAATAGAGAGAACTTAATTCCGTTCAAGTAATGTCTATTTTGTTATTCTTGAATAAAACGCCGCTTACTTAACAAGACGCACTATAGGTGAGGGGTTGACGTTTTCTACGATGTCTACAACGCGAGGATGTCGTACACCGTTTTTCACTTTATCATAAATCACATTTTTCATTTCTAACGCTTGGCAAAATTTATAGAAGGTTAGAAAATCCTTTCGGGAAAAATCGTCATTCTCTCGGGTGAGTTGACTATCTATGTACATTGACTCCCCATTCGCTGTCAATGTTGCTAGAGCAGTATATGGCTCCCCGTATTTTTTAACGCGAAGTGCTCTAACCATTTTCACTTCGAAGATCCAATCGCCCATTTGAGTGAATCTGGATATTGATGAACTCATAGTGCTCTCCACTTAGAACAAAATTTTTATTATGATACCGCAATTTTCCTGCATCTAATGCAAAAAAAAGGCCAACGCTTATAACCCCGAATCGAGTCGCATCGGGAAAAATTTAAATAAAGTTGTGTTTCTGATCAGAGACTAAAAAGTGTCTTCGAATCACATTATGATTCAACTTAAGGCTACAAATTACGGCTTAGTTTATGTAAATCAATAAATTAAATAATTTTTATTATAATTGTATTACTGTATCGCTTTTGCGACTTTTAATTATTATTTTTCTTTTACTTTAAAAGAAGTTAGATCTTTTTGATCAAGAGATAGAGTTAATACGACTTTGAGTTAATTTTCCAGCCCAATTTTGCAATTTTTGCCATAAAATGCATTTTTTTTAACTCTTAGATGCTATCCATAAACATATCTAATTTTTTACGGATAATAATATTCTCGCTCTTTTTTTAATTGATTAAATTATCATCACCAGTGTAACAAAGGTAAAAAAAATGCCAAACTTTTATTCTAGTCTGAGATTTTAGACACGTTTTAACTCGCTATCATCAAAAAGATGTATCTATTAAATAGAAAAAGCCCGGTCAAATGACCGGGCAAAAAGGGCTTAGTTTTAAGCACCTAACGACAGAAATTGGTACTGTCTATGACTAACTTAATTAAGCAACATCAACAATTGCTTTCATGTCAGTCATATATCCACGTAGAGTTTCACCTATGGCTTCCACTCCACTTGAACGAATCGCTTTGTTTGCTTCGACTAATGCTTTGTTGTCGACACTATTTGATGTGTTACTTAACCCCTTACCGACAAGCTCTGAAGAGATTGTAGACATCAATTTTTCACGCAATAGTGGCACTGCAGCATTGGCGAACAAATAGTTACCGTATTCAGCTGTATCGGAAATAACCACGTTCATTTCGTATAAGCGCTTACGAGCGATAGTATTTGAAATAAGCGGTGTTTCATGTAACGACTCATAATAAGCTGACTCAGGTAGTATTCCTGCTTCGACCATGACATCAAAGGCAAGTTCAACACCTGACTTGATCATGGCAACAATGAAAATACCTTGGTCGAAGAAAGTTTGTTCATCAATTTTCCCGCTGAACTCAGGTGCATTCTCAAATGCGCTTTGGCCAGTTTCTTCGCGCCATTTAAGCAGATTTGCATCACCGTTCGCCCAATCTTCCATCATAGTTCTCGAGAACTCACCGCTGATGATGTCATCTTGGTGCTTTTCAAAAAGAGGACGTAGCATTGCAGTTAATTGATTGGATAACTCAAACGCTTTTAATTTAGCTGGATTGCTTAAGCGATCCATCATGTTAGTGACACCACCAATCTTAAGCGCTTCTGTGATGGTTTCTAATCCAAATTGAATTAGCGCACCAGCGTAGGCTGGATCCATGCCATCGGCAGTCATTTTTTCATAAGCGAGAATAGCTGCAGTTTGCTGCATTCCACATAAGATAGTTTGTTCACCCATCAAATCTGATTTAACTTCAGCAACAAAAGAAGACTCAAGTACACCAGCACGATCACCACCGGTAGCTGAAGCTAAGGCTTTGGCGATATCCCAGCCTTTATTTTGAGGGTCATTCTCAGGGTGTACTGCAATTAGCGTAGGTACACCGAAACCACGTTTGTATTCTTCGCGTACTTCAGTGCCAGGGCACTTAGGCGCACACATTACCACTGTGATGTCAGAGCGAATTTGCTGACCTTCTTCAACAATGTTGAAACCGTGAGAGTAACCTAGTGTGGCACCATCTTTCATTAATGGCATGACGGCTTCAACGACACTTGAGTGTTGTTTATCAGGCGTAAGGTTATATACGACGTCGGCTTCTGGAATTAATTGTTGATATGTACCCACTTCGAAACCATTGCTTGTGGCTCTTTGGTAAGAGTCACGTTTTTCATCAATTGCAGCCTGGCGTAACGCATAGGAGATGTTCAAACCAGAATCGCGCATATTCAAACCTTGGTTTAAACCTTGAGCACCACATCCAACGATGACAATTTTTTGTCCTTTAAGGGCGTCGCAACCTGAAGCAAACTCACTTTTTTGCATGAATCTACAACGACCTAATTGGTCTAACTGCTGGCGCAGAGATAATGTATTGAAGTAATTTGCCATTGTGTACCTACTGTATTTTTTACTTGGAAAATGTGCATTTCCGTTCTTTCAATGAGTGAACAGAAATTACTGTTTAATTTTTCTATCGAGTCAGTGACGACTTGTGATGGATAGAGTCTACTGCTTACTCTCTGTTGAATAAAATGATATATTCGCAATACAGTATTGCAAAAAATGAAACGTTATGGATTTTCGCTCTCTACAGTTGTTCCAACATCTTGCCCAAAGCCTACATTTTGGCAAAACCGCAAACGCGCTTTTTGTTAGCCCATCAACCTTGAGCAGGGCTATCCAACGCTTGGAAGAAGAATGTGGGGCAGAGCTATTCATACGCGACAATCGTAAGGTGAAAATGACCCTTGCAGGGGAAAAAATGCTGGCATTTAGTCAAGATGTATTATCAAACTGGAATAGCTTGAAGGCCGACCTTGATATGCTCAATCCCATGTTAACTGGGGAAATTAAGTTATATTGTTCAGTCACGGCCAGCCAAAGTCATTTGCCAACTATTTTGACTGTTTTTAGAGATAAGCACCCACAAGTTGAAGTGCAATTAACCACAGGGGATCCCTGGTTATCGGTTTCCAAAGTGGCAAATAAAGAAGTGGATGTGGCCATTGCGATTTTTGCCCCCGATATGCCCAAAGATATCAAGTTTCAACAGATAGATACCATTCCCTTGTTACTGATATCACCCAAAGATTCACAAATTACTACCCTCGAACAGGTGGATTGGCGTGATCACAAAGTAGTACTGCCAGAAGGTGGACCTTCAAAACGGATCGTTCATCATTGGTTCTCTGAAATGGGCATACGACCCAAAGTATATGGCACGGTAGGCGGAAATGAGGCAATTGTTAGTATGGTTGGCTTAGGTTGTGGTTTGGGAATCGTACCCCAGGTGGTGCTCGATAATTCCATGGCAAGCAGACGAGTAAATCGAATAAGAATCAACAATATTGAACCCTATCAACTTGGTTTGTGCTGTTTAAAGTCACGGCAATCTGAAACCTTAATTGAAGAGTTCTTTAATCAGCCAGAGTTTCAATAACGCAGTTCGTTGATGATATTATCTAGAGCCCTATAGCCAAGGGCTTCTGCTAAATGAACTCGTGTAATCTGTGGCTCTAATGACAAGTCAGCAATGGTGCGAGCAACTTTAATTACACGATGAAAAGCACGCATAGACAAACCTAGCTGTTCCACCGCAGATTGCAAAAACTGGCGATCTGCGGGGGCAAGTGGACAGTGCGTTTCCATTTCATTGGCGCTTAATTGGGCATTGCATTTTCCAGCTCGTTGCATTTGTCGCTCTCGAGCTTGAAGCACTCTTGACTTAACTTGCGAACTGGTTTCAGAGGTGTATTGAACATGAGCATACATTTCATCATTGCTTAACTTAGGCACATCGACTTGTAAATCGATACGATCTAAAAACGGCCCGGAAATGCGATTAATGTATTTTAAAACTTGTTCTGAAGTACTGCGACCATCTCGTAAGCTACCCGTTGGACTTGGATTCATTGCCGCCACAAGTTGGAACGAAGCGGGGTACTTTACCTGTTTGGATGCTCGCGAAATAGACACCACCCCTGACTCAATGGGTTGCCGTAGCACGTCTAATACTCGTCGCTCGTATTCCGGCAATTCATCTAAAAATAACACACCATTATGGGCAAGGCTTATCTCACCGGGCTTAGGGTTACTACCTCCTCCAACTAGGGCAATGGCTGATGATGTATGATGAGGCTGCCGAAATTTGCGCAGCAGCCAGGTGGTTGGATCTACTTCGTGGCCACTAATGGAATATACAGTGGCGGTTTCTAAGGCTTGTTGTTGAGACATTTGCGGTAAGATTGTTAGCAAACGCTGGGCTAACATGGTTTTGCCCGTGCCAGGCGGCCCAACAAATAGAATGTTATGATTTCCCGCGGCGGCAATTTCTAATCCGCGTTTTGCCAGCTGTTGGCCTTTGATGTCAGCCATATCAAATTCGTATTGCTGAGGGCGTATGCTGCTTTTTTGTTGCTCTAAGGGTTGCTTTTGCTGACCACAGAGGTGTAAATACAGTTGCGACAAGGTATTGAAAGCAAATACTTTGCTACCTTCTATTAAGCAGGCTTCAGAGGCGTTTTCTTTCGGTAAAATGGCTGTGCGTTTAGCACTGTTACAAGCATAATTAAACGGCAAAGCACCAGAGATGGGGCGAATGCTGCCGGTTAATGCTAGCTCTCCGGCAAACTCAAATTTTTCCAACTGCTCAATCTCAATTAATCCGCTGGCGGCAATAATACCGATGGCGATTGGTACATCAAAGCGACCTCCGTCTTTAGGCAAATCGGCTGGCGCTAAATTGATGGTAATGCGTTTAGCTGGAAACTCGAACCCTGAGTTGAGCAAGGCGCTTCTAACCCGTTCTTTGGACTCGCGCACAGCGGCATCAGCTAATCCTACTAGATTAAATGCAGGTAAGCCGTTGGCTAAGTGCACTTCAATACTGATTAATGGCGCATCTATGCCCACAGATGCCCGCGAATATACGACGGCTAACGACATCAACACTTCCCTATGCAGTGCGTTTAACTTGTATGCTAAAAATAGAAAGTATTTTATGTTTTTGCCAGAAACTTAGGTCTAGTTTTGATGCTCGTTCCTAATTACTCAGCCTATTCACCCTTTTCTAATCCCAGTTAATTAAATTAAATGGCGTATAAAGAATAATATATGCCCTTTGAAAACTTGATTCTGCGGGGGGTTACATGATATTTCTATACAACAGTGACGATCTTATTAATATGAATACCAAATTTAATACAACTATCGAGCAAATGTTGATTGTGATTATTGACGCGCGGGGGAAACTCTAGCGAGGGTAGGTGTATTTATAGATTTGCCAAACCCTCGCAGTAAAACGCGGGGGTTTTTGTTTTTAAAGGCTGAAACAAAAACATATTAATTTCGTAAACATGATTTCAATTTAGAGGGTTTTACCATGCCAAAGTTACGTTCATCCACTACCACACAAGGCCGCAATATGGCAGGTGCCAGAGCTTTGTGGCGTGCCACTGGCATGAAAGATGGCGATTTTCATAAGCCCATTATCGCAGTGTCTAACTCTTTTACTCAATTTGTTCCTGGGCACGTACATTTAAAAGATATGGGCCAATTGGTTGCCCGCAGTATCGAAGAAGCGGGTGGTGTGGCTAAAGAGTTCAATACTATTGCGGTTGATGATGGTATTGCTATGGGTCATAGCGGAATGTTGTACAGTTTGCCTTCACGAGAAATCATTGCCGATTCAGTGGAGTATATGGTGAACGCCCACTGTGCAGACGCCATTGTGTGTATCTCTAATTGTGACAAAATCACGCCGGGAATGTTGATGGCGTCGATGCGCTTGAATATTCCCGTTATTTTTGTTTCCGGTGGTCCCATGGAAGCGGGTAAAACCAAGCTTTCAGATCAAATCATCAAACTTGATTTGGTTGATGCTATGGTGGCTGGCGTTGATGACAACGTGACTGATGACGACAGTCAAGAAGTAGAACGTTCAGCTTGTCCTACATGTGGTTCTTGTTCTGGTATGTTCACCGCTAACTCCATGAATTGCTTAACTGAGGCTCTAGGTTTATCGCTACCTGGTAATGGTTCTATGTTGGCAACTCATGCGGATCGTGAAGGATTGTTCAAACAAGCTGGTAAACAAATTGTTGAGCTTTGCCGTCGTTACTATAAAGAAGATGACGTTTCTGTTTTACCTCGCAATATCGCGAATTTTAAAGCTTTCGAGAACGCCATGAGCCTGGATATCGCCATGGGCGGCTCAACCAATACCATTTTGCATTTATTAGCCGCAGCGGTAGAAGGAGAGATTCCATTTACCCTCGATGATATTGATCGTTTATCTCGTAAAGTTCCGCATCTATGTAAAGTTGCGCCCTCTACACCTAAATACCACATGGAAGATGTGCACCGTGCCGGTGGTGTATTAGGCATTTTGGCGGAAATAAATCGTGCGGGTTTATTGCATGCCGACTGTCCTCATGTGTTGGGTAAGTCAATAGGCGAAGTCATTGCGGATTGGGATATAACCAACCCAGCTAACGAAAAAGCTATCGAATTTTATAAAGCCGGCCCTGCAGGGATCCGCACGACTAAAGCCTTCAGCCAAGATTGTCGCTGGCCCACAGCAGATACTGACCGTACCGATGGTTGTATACGCAGTATCGATAATGCATTTAGCGAAGAGGGTGGCTTAGCTGTCTTATTTGGTAACATTGCTGAAGATGGTTGTATTGTAAAAACTGCGGGTGTAGATGAGTCTATCCACAAATTTACGGGGCGGGCGCGTATTTTTGAAAGCCAAGATGAAGCTGTCGCCGCTATTTTGGGTGATCAGATTGTTGCCGGTGATGTGGTGATTATTCGTTACGAAGGTCCTAAAGGCGGACCGGGCATGCAAGAAATGCTGTACCCAACCACTTATCTAAAAGCCAAAGGTTTAGGTAAAGAGTGTGCCTTGATCACTGACGGAAGATTTTCAGGTGGTACTTCTGGTTTATCCATTGGTCACTGTGCGCCAGAAGCTGCGAGTGGCGGTGGCATAGGCTTAGTGGAAGAAGGCGACACCATTTTGATTGATATTCCCGGTCGCAAAATTGGAATTGATATCAGTGATGCTGAGTTACAAACTCGCCGCGATGCCATGAATAATAGTCCTAGACCTTGGAAGCCAGCAACGCGTCAGCGTAAGGTTTCCCTGGCGTTAAAAGCATATGCGTTATTAGCCACAAGTGCCGATAAAGGCGGAGTACGTGATGCTTCGAAATTGGAAGACTAAATGAGTTTATCTGCTAATGAGTATTTGAAACGTATTTTACTGTCACCGGTTTATGATGTGGCAGTAAATAGCGAGCTCAATCGGTTAACCAGTTTATCTAGTGCTTTAGGTAATGATATTTATTTAAAGCGCGAAGATCTGCAACCGGTGAAATCCTTCAAGCTGCGCGGTGCCTATAATAAATTGGCATGTTTATCTGAGCAGCAATTGCAGGCAGGTGTGGTTGCCGCATCAGCAGGCAATCATGCCCAAGGTGTTGCTTATTCCGCTAAGATTAAAAAGATCCAAGCTACAATAGTGATGCCAGAAACTACCCCAGATATTAAAGTGGATGCGGTAAGGCGCTTTGGTGGTGAGTATGCCCACGTTGTGCTACATGGCACTAGCTTTGATGAGGCGAAAGCAGAAGCGCTGCGTCTATCCGAAGTTAATGGCTACACTATGGTTGCCCCTTTTGACGATGAAGACGTCATTGTTGGCCAAGGCACTATTGGTAGAGAGCTGCTTGAGCAGTTGCCTGACTTAGATATCTTATTCATCGCTGTTGGTGGGGGTGGTTTGGCTGCTGGTATCAGCGTTTATCTTAAGCAGTTACGACCGGATTTGAAAATCATTGCGGTAGAATCTGATGAATCTGCCTGCTTACAGGCTGCATTGCAAGCAGGTGAGCCTGTGCCACTTGCGTCGGTGGGCATATTTGCTGACGGTGTGGCAGTGAAGACGATTGGAACCGAGCCGTTTCGCTTATGTCAGCAATATGTTGATGATGTTATTACCGTCAATACCGATGAAATTTGCGCTGCTATCAAAGACATTTTTGATGATACTCGAGTGATTGCGGAACCTGCTGGTGCTTTATCTGTGGCCGGGATTCGAAAGTACCTTAGTGAGCATACTCTATCGGGCAAAAAAATTGGTGGCATCTTATGTGGTGCGAATATCAATTTTCATACCCTGCGATACGTATCTGAACGCTGTGAGCTAGGAGAGCAAAAAGAAGCGGTTTTTGCCGTTAAAATCCCTGAACAGAAAGGTGAATTTAAACGCTTTTGCGAATTGCTAGGTGGCAGAACCATTACTGAATTCAATTATCGCTATGCCAATGATGGTGAAGCCCATATTTTTGTTGGTATAAAATTACGCTTTGGACGAGAAGAATATCATCAATTAGAGAAGTTACTCACCGATAGCGGCTATCAGTGTTTTGATTTGTCTGAAAATGAAATGGCTAAGCTGCATGTGCGTTACATGGTGGGTGGACGTCCACCTACGTTACTCAATGAGCGCATCTTTTCCTTTGAGTTTCCGGAATACCCCGGAGCTTTGATGAAGTTCTTAAATACTCTTGGTGAGTCATGGAATATCACGCTATTCCATTATCGGAATCATGGTGCTGCCGAAGGTTTAGTGCTTGCTGGGTTTGATTTACCTGATCAAGGGAGAGTCGACTTCGATCAGCATCTAGATAAACTTGGCTATCAATATGACGAACAAACAAGCAATCCAGCTTATCAATTCTTTTTATCTGATTTAGCTAAATAGTTGCCAAAAAATGCAAATGGCTCCTTAATGAAGTGACCCCATTTAGTTGGGCTCATTGCTAAGGGGTAACCAAGGCCTGATTTCGATATTGTATCGGACTCAGGCCTTTTTATTTTTGCTTATGCGATTAGTTTTGCAGTGCGTAGAGCTTTTCCAAACGCTGTGCAATTTCAGGTGCGATTAATGCAATGATATCTTGGCGCAAGGTCTCGCTTGTTTCTGAATGTTGCAATTGACCATCTTCACTGTCCGCGAGAAGCTGATTTTCCCGTAGTGCATTCACGAAGCTTGCCAATACATTTTTATCGAAAAACTCCGGCGAACTGATACCGTGCAAAGCGGCTAAGCGTTCTGCAAACTTGGCACTTTGCCGTTCTAAAGCGCTGCGACTCATTTTCTTTTCTTTTGCTAACAAAGACAATACTAGGGCATAACGTTGCAAGGTTTCTTGAATACAACGATTGAGTAACCATAATGAATAAAATGAATTCGCTGTCGGCTCGGCGGGGGCTAATTTACGCCCTATTGTGACAATCATGCCCATTTCTAACATGCTATCAATTAGCCCTTCCACATATTCTTTTGCTTGTTCAGGCGACATATACAAAAACCACTCTCGCTGCAACATCGGATAAAGGCGCATAATAAGATCAAGCAGTTTGGTTTTACCTAACCCATTGTGGGCAAACACGATGGCGGCAATTAACCCAGGGATGGCGAACAAGTGCAAAATATTATTGCGATAATAAGTTAGCATTACGGCATTACGTTGTTCTAGAGAGATAATCTTGCCAAAGCTATCTTCCGAGACATTCATTTTCCCCAGTTTTAGGGTTTGTTCTACAATTTCATGGCCATTCTTATCCGGCAGGCTCACCAGTTCACTGTACGGCGATAATTTTAGTAAATGAATATAATCATCAACAGCCTGCTCTAATTCCAATTGCCCCATGGCGTTTTTCTTAGCAGAAAGTAAACACAATGCACACAATGACATACCACTTATCGCCGCTGTCTGATTAATTCGCACCATGACTTGGTTGGCAAGGATATTTACTGTGGGAGTGAGCCAACTTGGTTTTTTATCAACTTCACTGTTTTGTGCGTCACGCCAATCGGGTACCTGCTCATCGAGGAAATTATTAAGCTGGATAGGTTCGCCAAAATTGAGAAATCCGTGGCCATAGTTTTTCAGCTTTCTGACGACAGAAAATAAACCAAATATCGATTCTTTCTTCTTAGTATTGCCTTTTAACTCACTAAGGTAACTGCCCACTTCCATTACGTGTTCATAACCTATATACACAGGCACTATGCTCACTGGGCGATTTACCCCTTTAATCATGGCCTGCAAGGTCATTGCTAACATTCCGGTTTTCGGAGGTAACAGTCGTCCCGTGCGGCTTCGTCCGCCTTCAGCATAATATTTAACGGAATAGCCTTTGTTAAATAACAGTTCTAAGTATTCACGAAATACGCTTATATAGAGTTTGTTACCAGCAAAACTGCGGCGTAGGAAAAATGCGCCACCGCGCCGGAAAATGCCGCCAACAGGCCAAAAGTTTAAATTAATTCCAGCAGCGATATGCGGAGTAACCAAGCCTTGGTGATAAATTGCGTAAGTTAACAGTAAGTAGTCCATATGGCTGCGATGGCAGGGAACGTATATGATTTCATGACCATTTTGAGCGAGCTTTCTGACTTTATCCGCGTGACCTACTTCGATTCCATCGTATATTTTATTCCAGATCCGCGTTAGCACCCGATCGCCGAAACGGATCAACCCTTCACGGTAGTCCGCGGCAATTTCGTTGATGTAAGATTTTGCATTGGCCTTGGCTTTGGACAAAGGTATTTTCTTTTGTCTAGACTCTTCATTGATGGCATTGATGACCGTCACTGAACCAAGAATTGAATTATATAATTCTTGCTTTTCTAACAGCATTGGACCGTTAAATGCCTGTCTTTTTCGGTGAAAATGCGTGCCTGCCAAGCGAATTAATTTGTGTGCGATTTCAGCTTCAGTGCCAGGGAGTTTGGTCATATCCCTTGAAGATACGGCTTTACTATAAGAAACAAAATTATCACGGCCTAAAAACAGCACTATAAAAAACTTTCGTAACCAACTTGGCGATGCTTTGTCTGCAAGGAGATCGGCTAAACCGTTAGATTTTCTGCCAGGAGCACGTCCCCAAAAAACCGTGACTGGGACGATTTGCAAATCTAGATCTGTATTGTCTTTGTGGAGCTGAAATAGATGGGTTAAATCTGCCGCAATTTTAGTCCCTTTAATGGTTCTACCTATGACGGATTGAGGTTGTTCTAGGAAAACGCTGGCACTGTGTTCTTCTCCGCCAATAACGATTTTCTTGGTCGGGTTGGGCAAATCAACCTTCTTGGTAGACATTTTTAGGGCAAGTTGATCGGTAATCGAGTGGGTTCTAAGCAAATATACAATAGGTTTGCTTTTATCTATTCCTAACTCAGTTTCAATGTCAGTGGGAATACTATTGACTTTAACTAGCCATTTCACGGGAAAAGCAAAAATCGAAAGCAGCAAATTATGCAGCCAATCCATATTTAACACCTTGAGGTTTCGAAATCGTTAAAAGCATAGCATGAAGAGTACAACTCTATTCATGTTTGCATACTAAAATGCGCAGACTAACGTCTATTAAGTTGAACAACCATTTTATATTGTTACGGCATGTAAAGTCACCCTAATTAGCTGAATAGGTTTTTGATAATTCAGCAATAAATGAAAAACAAAATTTGTGTTATCTTCGCAACTGTATATACTAACAGTTAAACTGTATAGAAAAACAGGCTGTTTATGCGTCCACTAACACCACGACAAAGCGAAATTCTTGAATTAATAAAAACAACCATGCTAGCAACGGGAATGCCGCCTACGCGTGCTGAAATTGCGCGTCAATTGGGATTTAAATCGGCTAATGCGGCTGAAGAGCATCTTAAGGCACTGGCCCGCAAAGGTGTCATTGAGATTCTTCCCGGTACCTCAAGAGGAATTAAACTGAATGTTCCTTTGGAAGATGAATTGGAAGAAGCCGGTTTACCTTTAATTGGGCGTGTGGCTGCGGGCGAACCTATTTTGGCCGAAGAGCATGTTGAGTGTCACTACAAAGTTGATCCGGACTTATTTAAACCTAGCGCAGACTTTTTGCTGCGAGTTAGCGGCATGAGTATGAAAGATATCGGTATCTTGGATGGCGATTTGCTAGCTGTTCATCGCACTACAGATGTTCATAATGGTCAGGTTGTTGTGGCGAGAGTAGATGAAGACGTTACGGTTAAGCGTCTTGAAAAGCGTGGAAGGGAAGTCATCCTACATGCTGAAAATGATGATTTTAATCCTATTAAAGTGGATTTAGCCTCTCAACCTTTCAACATTGAAGGTATTGCCGTGGGGGTTATTCGTAACGCTGATTGGATGTAAACCAAATTGTCTAAAGTTGAATAATTCCAAAAAGGTGACTTATCTAGTCACCTTTTTAATGACTTGTATTTGGTTATTTAAAAAATTTAAATTGTTAATTATCTATTTTCTCCCCTTCAATAAATTCACTTTTCTCAACAAAATTTCGTTTACTTATTTCATATCATGGAGCTTGGGAACCGCTTCAGTTAGGAATTTTTCGTTTTAAAGACAAAAATTACCAGTTCAAATTCCATATTCAGTGTATCTATTTCAAATTGATATAAAAGATAACTTTTCCCTCTATTTTGATTGAAAATCAACCGGTTGATTAAAATTTTAACAAAAAACACTAGACGTCAGACTTTAGTTGAGTAATTCTTATACTAGTTTTTACAGTTGTGTAACATTAAGCTTTCAAGTCATTTACCATGTTAGAGTCTTTTGCGGTTTATTACTCTGCTTTGCTCCTTTGGAAAAGGCTTACATCATCAGGAGGTGTTGAGTGAAAAAGATATGGTCCAGCATATTGGTAATACTGACCAGTCTAATTGCATTTACAGTGTCCGCAGAATCGACTTCGACTGCTGATCAGTATCAATTAAATTTACGCAAAGGCGCGACAGAAATTAGTGGTCAAGTTTATGACTTGCATATGCTGATGTTTTTCATTTGTGTCGTAATTGCAGTGTTGGTATTCGGTGTGATGTTTTGGAGTATGATTTTCCATCGTAAATCCAGAGGCGCACAACCTGCTAATTTTCATGAAAGTGTCAAAGTGGAAATTGCATGGACAATAATCCCTTTCATTATTCTCGTGGTAATGGCATTTCCAGCAGCTAAAACATTGATCGCAATGGAAGATCCTGAAAATTCAGACGTCACTGTTCTGGTGACGGGTTCCCAATGGAAGTGGCATTATAAATACATGGAGAACGATGTTGAATATTACTCCGTGATGGCCACTCAACAAGAACAGATCAATAACAAATTTGAAAAAGGCCACAACTACCTCCTGGAAGTTGATCGTCCTTTAGTTATTCCAACGGGTAAAAAAGTCCGTTTTCTTGTGACCTCCGATGACGTCATTCATTCATGGTGGGTTCCTGACTTTGCGGTTAAAAAAGATGCAAACCCTGGATTTATTAATGAAGCTTGGGCAAACGTCATTGAACCAGGTGTGTATCGCGGTCAATGTGCCGAGCTATGTGGAAAAGATCACGGCTTTATGCCCATTGTTGTTATCGCCAAAGAACCTGCCGAATATGAACAATGGATAAACGCTCAAGAAGAAGTGCAGCGCAAAGCAAAAGAAGAAGAGCAACGATTGCTCGCCATGAATATGAGCATGGAAGAATTGATGAGCAATGGTGAACAGGTTTACATGCGTGCATGTGCTGCTTGTCACCAACCAAATGGGCAAGGTTTACCCGGCGTATTTCCCGCTTTGGTCGGCAGTGACATGGTTCTCAATGATATGGCGGCTCACATCGATATCGTTGTAAACGGTAAAACGGGGACTGCCATGCAAGCCTTTGGAAAACAATTAACCATGAGTGAACTGGCTGCAGTTATTACTTATGAACGTAATGCTTGGGGTAACGATACCGGCGACATGGTCCAAGCCAAAGATATTAACGCCGTAATGACAGGTCAATAAGGGGAGCAGTTATGAGCACAGCGACAACCGAACTCGATCATGACGACCATCACCATCATGCTCCTAGTGGCATAAAGCGTTGGTTATTTACGACAAACCATAAAGATATCGGAACCCTTTATCTGTGGTTCGCGTTCATCATGTTTTTAACTGGCGGCGCGATGGCCATGGTAATACGTGCTGAATTATTTCAGCCGGGTTTGCAGATAGTTGATCCGAACTTCTTCAATCAAATGACTACAGTGCACGGCCTAATCATGGTATTTGGTGCGGTTATGCCTGCATTCACTGGGTTAGCAAATTGGCTGGTACCCATGATGATTGGTGCGCCGGATATGGCATTACCGAGAATGAATAACTGGAGTTTCTGGATATTGCCAATGGCATTTACCATACTACTGGCGTCGTTGTTTATGGAAGGCGGTGGTCCAGCATTCGGTTGGACCTTCTATGCACCTCTTTCTACAACTTACAGTAATGACACCACAGCCTTGTTCGTATTTTCGGTGCATATTATGGGGATCTCTTCCATCATGGGGGCGATTAACGTGATAGTGACTATTTTCAATATGCGCGCACCAGGGATGACGTGGATGAAAATGCCACTATTTGTGTGGACATGGCTAATTACCGCGTTTCTGTTAATTGCTGTTATGCCAGTTCTAGCTGGTGCAGTGACCATGGTGTTAACCGATAAATTTTTCGGAACGAGCTTCTTCAATGCTGCTGGCGGTGGTGATCCCGTGATGTTCCAGCATATATTTTGGTTCTTCGGGCATCCAGAAGTGTATATCATGATCCTTCCTGCATTCGGCATCATTTCAGCTATAGTGCCGACGTTCTCAAGGAAAAAATTATTTGGTTATGCCTCTATGGTATATGCCACAACCTCCATCGCTTTGCTGTCATTCATCGTTTGGGCTCACCATATGTTCACTACGGGAATGCCGGTCGGTGCTGAACTATTCTTTATGTTTGCCACTATGTTGATATCGGTACCCACTGGAGTCAAAGTCTTCAACTGGGTAGCAACCATGTGGCGAGGCTCACTCTCATTTGAAGTGCCTATGCTATTTGCTTTGGCATTTATTGTATTGTTTACCATTGGGGGGCTATCTGGCTTAATGCTGGCGATTACACCAGTGGACTTCCAATATCACGATACCTATTTTGTAGTGGCTCATTTCCACTATGTATTAGTGACAGGCGCTATATTTTCCATCATGGCAGCGGTGTATTACTGGCTACCCAAATGGACTGGCAAAATGTTCGATGTGACTTTGGCTAAATGGCATTTTTGGTGCTCGCTGATTTCCGTCAATGTACTATTTTTCCCAATGCATTTTGTTGGTTTAGCTGGTATGCCTCGTCGTATTCCAGATTACGCTTTGCAATTTGCTGACTTTAACAAATGGATAAGCTTGGGTGGATTTGCATTCGGACTGTCTCAACTGATCTTCCTTGCCTTGCTGATAAAAGCATGTCGTAAACACGGTGAGCCTGTGTCTGACCAAGTCTGGGAAGGTGCAGAAGGTTTGGAGTGGGAGATCCCTTCTCCAGCGCCTTATCATACCTTCGATACACCGCCAGTGATTAAGTAAGTGTGATTCATCATGACTGAGGGTTCAAACAACAGCCAATCTAACAACGGTAAACTGGTCTTAAAGCTGGTGGCTGTGGTGATTGGCATGTTTGGTTTCGCTTTTGCATTGGTTCCGCTATACGAAGTGTTTTGCCAAGTTACTGGCATTAATGGCAAAACCAGTGATACCGCAGCGATATATGAATCAATTGAAGTTGATCACTCTCGGATGATAACCATTGAGTTTATTACCCGCACAAACACGGGTATGCCTTGGGAGTTCAAAGCGCAAACCCGCAAGGTCGAAGTCTATCCGGGTGAAATGAATCAGGTAGATTTTTACGTTAAAAATAACACTCACAAAGACTATGTGGCACAAGCCGTTCCCTCTGTTTCACCAGGAACGGCAGCTTTGTATATGAATAAAACAGAGTGCTTTTGCTTTAATAATCAGCCTTTGGCTGCTGGTGAAGAAGCGATTATGCCTATGAAGTTTTACGTTGATCCACAGTTACCAAAAGATATTAAATTTTTCACCCTTCAGTATACCTTGTATGACGTAACGGCAAGTGCCGAAGGCGTTGCAATGAATCAAGGATAAAAGGAATAAAAATGGCACAACAACAAGTTTATGAAAAATATTATGTTCCAGACCAAAGCCCTTGGCCCATTGTTGGAGCGATAGCTTTATTTCTGATTGCGTTTGGTGCAGGCAATTTTGTCGTGGAACAAACCAAAGGTGAAAGTGGCTATGGTGGCTGGACGCTTCTTGCCGGCATAGCCACTTTGTTAGTTATGTTAGTCGGTTGGTTCAGAAATCAGATCCATGAATCTATGGCCGGCAAGTACAGCGCTCAATTAGGTCGCTCTTACCGCCAAGGTATGGCGTGGTTTATTTTCTCTGAGGTGATGTTTTTTGCGGCATTTTTTGGCGCGCTGTTTTATGCTCGAATGATTGCTATGCCTTGGCTAGACGGGGCGGGCAACAATGCCATGACAGCTGAAGTGTTATGGCCTAATTTTGAAGCTGTATGGCCATTAACTAAAACCCCTGGTGGTGTTGAGACAACTGCAATGGGTTGGATGGGCTTACCTCTGTACAACACCATAATATTGTTAATATCTTCAGTTACTTGTCATTTTGCTCATGTGGCGCTGGAGAAGCAACAACGCGGCAAGTTGATTGCATTTTTGGGTGTGACAATTTTACTTGGTTGTTTCTTTCTAACCTTGCAAGTTGAAGAGTACGTGCACGCCTATCGTGAAATGAATCTGACCTTACAATCAGGCGTCTATGGTAATACATTCTTCTTATTAACAGGCTTTCATGGAATGCATGTTACCTTGGGGACAATCATTTTGATTGTATTATTTTTCAGAGTGCTCAAAGGTCATTTTACACCAGATAATCACTTCGCATTTCAGGCCGGTAGCTGGTATTGGCACTTTGTAGATGTAGTGTGGGTAATGCTATTTTTCTTTGTCTACATACTGTAAATACAATGAGGTACCTAAGCGTCCCTCAATAGGGACGCGGATTGGGAGTAATAAGTCCCGTTGCTACAGCGAGCAATAACAAAATCACAATAATTGCGGAGGTCATAACCCGGCGGCCGATAAATTTACTCATAGGAGGTTGATTGGGGTCGTTTTTTAACATTATTATCATGGCGCGAAAAAGATTGTAGAGCATAAAAAGCAATAAGCCGCCAACTAATAGTTTAACTAACAAATCGATCACTCCTTAAGAATTATGGTCACTAAATCGAATAGTTCCAAACACCCTTACTTTGCCACATTTTTAGTGTTGTTGGCAGTAGCAATTTTGTGTTCTTTGGGCGTATGGCAATTGCAGCGTGGGCATTATAAAACGGATCGCATTCAACAAATTGAATTGAGAAAGGCAACGAACCCCCTGAATATTGAAGATATTTTAGAACGTCAGGACAAGCGAGACTTGCCATTAGAATTCAAAGGTCGAATGTTAGTGAATAAGATCTTTTTACTTGATAACCGAATTGAAAATGGCCAGGTAGGTTTTCATGTTTTAGTTCCTGTTCGCACCGAGTTTGGTGTTGTAATTACTAATTTAGGTTGGGTTAAAGGCGGTCAGTATCGCAATGATTTACCTAAATTTGATCTACCCACTTATGAACAAGTGTTGTTCGGCACAAGCTGGGTTCCCACCGTTAACCCAATGGTGACAGAAACGGCACGAATTACCGACAGTTGGCCGGTATTGGTACAAAGTATCGATTTAACCCTGATGTCGAAGTTTTTAGGGACGGAGGTATTACCCATGGTTTTGCAATTAGATCCGGCGTTTCCCATTGGCTTTTCTCGCCATTGGGTACCCGTAGTTATGGCTCCTGAAAAACACTATGGTTATGCAATACAGTGGTTTGCTTTGGCAATGGCTTGTTTTGTTATTTATGTTGTCGCATTACGAAAAAGGAACGCACCTAAAGATGTCTGAAGTTGTTAACAACAAAAAATCGAAAACACTTATTATTATGTTCATAGTGTTTGTTCTTCCAGTGGTGCTTGCTTACCTAGCATTAACCTTCGATTGGTTCAATAAAGGAGCAACAAATAAAGGTGAATTGATTACACCGCCACTAGATTTGAGTGCTGTGGTTGCTGAGCGAGAACCTTTGTGGCGACTACTGTTTATTATGCCTCAGGATTGTGGACAAGGATGTGAAAATGCACTTTATAGCCTTAACCAGATTTGGGTCGCTTTAGGGAAAGAATCTGATCGGGTTGAGCCTTTGGTTTTGACTCATCAAAAAAGCGAACAAATCGAATTGACCGACATGCAACGTCATCCAAATATCAAGGTGTTAAAAACTGATGAGCAAAATGTAAATAATTTGTTTAAAGATGAGTCTGCAGATGGTATTTTCATTGCTGATACTCTAGGAAATGTCATTTTAAAGTATCCAATTAAACAACAACAAGAAGACGCGATTCAACAGAGCCGCGACATTTTGGCCGATTTACGCAAGTTATTAAAGCTGTCTCGCATTGGGTAAGGAACGGTTGCAATGAGAAAATTAGTGCTGGCTTCAGTGGTGCTAGCAATAGTGGTAATAGTGTTGGGGGCTTACACTCGTTTAACCGATGCTGGATTAGGTTGTCCTGATTGGCCAGGCTGCTACGGCCATTTGAGTGTACCCGCTAGTGATACCCATATTAGTGCCGCCCAGGATGCATTTCCAGAACGCACTTTTGAGGCGCATAAAGCTTGGAATGAAATGATCCACCGTTACGCCGCAGGTACTTTGGGTTTATTCATTTTAGTTATCTTTGCCGTTAGCTTAGTTAAACGATCATTTCACAGTCCAGTTAAATTACCGTTTTTTTTACTGTGTTTAGTTTGTTTCCAGGCAGCATTGGGAATGTGGACGGTAACACTTAACTTGATGCCGCTGGTGGTTATGGGGCATTTACTAGGTGGTTTTGCGGTGTTGTCTTGTCTGTATTTATTATATCTGAGATTAACACCCTATCGGATACCTGGTGGTGACTCACAGATGAAAGTGTTTGCTAAATACTGCGCCTTGGGAATTTTGATTTTAATCGGTCAGATAGCCCTAGGTGGCTGGACTTCAGCAAATTACGCCGCTTTAGCCTGTACCGAATTTCCTTTCTGTGAAAGTGATTGGGTGAGTCAATTGGACTATGCGGGGGCTTATAGTATTCCCCATGCAGAAAATTATGAATTTGGGGTGCATGATTGGGCTGAAAGAATGACGATGCATGTTACTCATAGATTGGGTGCTATCGTGACATTTGTATATTTATGTTGGTTAGCAATTCGTTTATACGCCGTTGCATCCTCTCAATTAATAAAGAGTTTATCTATCAGTTTGGTTTTGATTCTTGGGTTACAAGTTATGCTTGGAGTGAGCAATGTAGTGTTCAGTCTGCCTTTATCTGTAGCTGTTTTACACAATGCTGTAGCGGCATGCTTACTGTTAGTGATGGTGAAACTCTGTTACACCCTTTACAGAAAGACTTAGGAGATCAACGTGAATAAAACGCTGCAAGCAAACTATGCAAAATCATCTTCGCAAGTCGCTAATTGGCGTGACTACTATGAATTAACTAAACCCAAAGTAGTGATGCTGTTGTTACTGACCGCGTTAGTTGGAATGTGCCTAGCCACTGAGACATGGGTGAGTTGGCAGGTATTAATTGCTGGCTTAGGGGGCATTGGTTTATTGTCGTCTTCTGCGGCGGTGATTAATCATGTGGTCGATCGGAATATCGATAGCAAAATGGCCAGGACCTTTAATCGTCCAGTGACGAAAGGCAAAATAAGTCCATTGCGCGCCACTATCTTTGCTTTTGTGTTGGGAGTTGCAGGTTATATATGTCTGGAACTTTGGGTTAACCGCCTAACTGCACTATTAACTTTGGCCAGCTTAGTTGGATATGCTGGTGTTTATACCATGTTTTTGAAGCGAGCTACTCCGCAAAATATCGTCATTGGCGGTTTAGCCGGAGCCGCTCCTCCTTTGCTAGGGTGGACGGCGGTTACTGGTGAAATTCATTCCCATGCATTGCTTTTGGTGCTTATAGTTTTTACTTGGACCCCTCCTCATTTCTGGGCGTTAGCTATTCATCGAGTGAAAGATTATGCGAAAGCTGAAATTCCCATGTTACCTGTGACTCATGGAGTGGAATTTACCAAAACCTCAGTTTTACTTTATACCTTATTACTTACTATTGTGTGTTTGTTGCCCTATTTAACCGGAATGTCTGGGGTTATCTATTTATTAGGTTCAGGTTTATTGAATGTTGGCTTTATGTATTACGCGTGGAAATTAAAATATGCAGCTAACGAAAACACAGCGATGAAAACCTTTGGTTTTTCAATCGTGCACTTGATGGTACTCTTTGTTGTATTACTCGTTGACCATTATTTAAAATTCACCCTATGAAACAAAACTTATTAATTGGCATAGTCGCTATTGTTGCATTAGTAGCAGGCTTGTATTTTTCGATAGTAATTGCGCCACCTGATGTTGCTGAGGTTAAGTATCTGCAAAAGTACCCGGCAGCACGGGCGTTACCAGAGTTTGAGCTTTATGATCAAAATGATGATCTATTTAGCAATCAACAGCTTGAAGGTTATTGGACGTTAGCTTTCGTTGGTTATACATTTTGTCCTGATATTTGCCCTACTACTTTAGCTGAGCTCAAAGGTATTTATCCTCAGTTGCAGGCGATTAATAGTGATTACCCAATCAAGATTTGGTTCTTATCTGTTGATCCAAAACGGGATACCGCAGCGCGTTTAAAAGAATATATAAACTTTTTTAATTCTGATTTTTGGGCCACTTCTGGCGAACATAAACAGTTGTTTCCATTGGTTAGATCAATGGGCATGATGTACGCCATGAGCGATAACACGGATGATCCCAATTATTTGGTGGATCATAGTGCCTCCATCACCTTGATTAACCCAAAAGGCGAGGTAGTTGGGCGTTTCAAACCAACACTTGAACCTGGCTCCATACCTGTGAGTGAAGGCTCACAAATAGTCGAAGATATGCCTATCGTCGTTTCAATGTAATTCCAATAAGATGTTCATTACCCGAGCAAAACAAAGTGACTATCGCTCTCTGGCGCAGTTGCTATTTTTGTCTGGTCCGGACAACTTAGTAAGCTTACTCACTAGTCATCAAACGGCTTTAACCCTGCAACAAAAACAAAAAATCTGTGTAGATTTTCTAGAAACAGCTCTACAAATTCCCGATGGGCAATTTGGTTACCTAAATCAAATAGTGGCATTTAAACAGGATGTTATATGTGGCTGCGTCAGTTACTGGCAAGCACCAATGAGCGATTTGTTTAAACAACAGACTTTAGCCAGTTTAATGACCCATTTTGGTGTTGCAGAAACCGCTTCTATCCTAAAAAACAGTGAAGGTTTATCGACTTTGGTAAGAGCACCATCCAGCAATGAGTTAAGTATTGGTCATTTGGCTGTTGAACCCTCAAAGCGCAGGGAGAGAGTGGCGACTAATTTGCTAAATTACTGCCAAGAAGTGGCTATAAACTTAGGCAAATCAACCCTTGTATTAGATGTGATGGAAGACAATGATATTGCAATTCAGGCTTATATTAAATTTGGCTTTAAGGAAAAATCTAAGTCTCAACCAAGCAAAGAAGCGAAAAAAATGGGTTTCTTACCCCACATTCACATGCAAAAAAGTTTAGTGTAAGGTTACAGAAGCTTTATTCAATTTTTTAAACAACCAACAAAAGAGGTCGATGTGATGAGTGATAAAACGGTTAAAATTCCCCAGCAAGCCTTTGATTGGTATGACGAATACGCCCATGGTGATATAGACAGACGTACCTTTATCACGCGACTATCTAGTTTAGCCATCAGCGGCTTGGCAATCTCTACAATTGCGGCTTCCTTGACCCCTAATTATGCTAAAGCGGAGCAAGTTTCGTTTAATGATCCCGAGATAACAGCATCTTACTTAGAATTCGACTCTCCCAAAGGCCATGGCAAAGGACGTGGATATTTAGTGCTTCCTAAAGCACAGAACGAGAATCTTGGCGCTGTACTGGTGGTGCATGAAAATCGTGGCCTTAATCCCTACATTAAAGATGTGGCTCGTCGCCTCGCTAAAGCAGGTTATATCGCCTTTGCACCTGATGCGTTGTTCCCCTTAGGTGGCTATCCAGGTAACGATGATGATGGGCGTAAAATGCAACGTTCAATGGACAGAGTCAAAATCGAGGAAGACTTTAAAGCTGCCGCATTAATGCTTAAATCCCATGAAAAAGGCAACGGAAAGCTGGGCGTTGTCGGATTTTGTTTTGGTGGCTATATCAGTAATATGCTGGCTGCCACCCTACCCAAGGTGATTAACGCTGCTGTGCCATTTTATGGAACGCCTGGAAAAGAGGATGTTGTTAATAATGTAAAAGGGCCACTGTTACTGCATTTTGCGGGGTTAGATAAGCGCGTAAATGCTACCTGGCCAGAATATAAAAAGGTTTTAGAATCAAATAACGCAAATTATGTTGCCCATACTTACCAAGATGTGAACCATGGGTTTCATAATGATTCTACCAGTCGTTATGATCAACCTGCGGCGGAACTGGCTTGGCAACGCACACTAAGTTTTTTTGCAACCCATCTGGCGCAAAACGCAAATACCAGCAAACCGATATTTTAGTCGTTACTGGGAATATCTAAGGTCATGCAAACGCTATGGGGGTCTTCTTCATAGTCTGCAAAAGGTGGACATTGTATAAACCCATGTTTCGCATATAAGGCTCTAGCTGGCGCAAAAAACGCCATGCTTCCAGTTTCTAAACTAAGGCGATGATAGCCCCGTTGTTTCGCCTCGCTGATTAGGTGAGCAAGCATCTTGGCTGCCACCCCTTGACGCAGAAACTGGTTCGAGGTGCGCATAGACTTTATCTCACCATGTTTATCTGAAAGCGCTTTAAGGGCGCCACATCCCGCCAATTTATCTTTTTGCCATAACCCCCAGAAAGTGATGTCGTCTGCATTAAATTTAGACTCATCTAATGCGTGCACACTCTCTGGTGGGGAATGTTCGAACATTTCTTGATGATGGGCTTTTAAAAGCGCAATGACTTGCTCAGAAATTGGCTGCTCTTTGGTTATTTTCATAAACAGTTTCCTTTCACCATCTCCATTACTTTATCTTTATTAAATAAAAAGCGCTTTTAATCCAGCCAGTTGCCGTTTTCATCAGGTACAAACCAAGGTTGCGAAAACCAGTAGTACTTACCCGCATATGCGATACTCGGCGCCGTGCAATTTATTCTTGAACGTCCCTTGGGGAGTTTAGTTTGAATGTGATAAGTAAAAGCATTATCTTCCCAACTCAAATCGATTGGTTGTCCGGCGAAAAAACACGATAGTTGATTTTTATGCATGTCATCTAATTCAACCTTAATGGTTTGAGACGGTGTTCGTTCGGCAAGGCTTAGTTGTGGCTCTGCTATACTTTTGCTGATTATCGGCATATCTAAGGTGTTCATTTTTACTTTTAGGGTGTTTAGGTTGGCGTATATGCCCGCAGCGGGGAAACGTGGTAATGCGCCGAAATCACTATTTTTAGAGATAGCTCCAGATTGTTGCCCAAACCCTATGAAACCTCTATCCAGTAGCGCTTGACTAAGGGCTTGATTGTATTCGCCATAAGGATAGGCAAGGTACTTTAAGTTGAAGCCAGTATGCTGCTTAATACTTTGCTCAGCATGTTCGATGTCTTCAATGGTATTAGCCAACCACCCCTCCTGATCATTATCCAAAAGCAAATGTTTGTGAATACTCGTGTGGTTAGCGAAAGTGACTCCTTGTTGACTGAGTTCTGTTATTTCAGACCAATTGAGTTGATGTTTTTGTTTGCCAATTAAATCAGGACTAATAAAGATAGTGTATGGGAAATCATATTTGAGTAGAATTGGATGTGCATTTTCAGCTATGTTTCGATAGCCGTCATCGAAGGTGATAGCAACACTGTTTTCAGGTAAAGGTTGATCGTTTTGAATATTCTCGATTAATCTTTGTAATGGAACAACCTTATGATTTTGTTTCAAGTACGCCATATGTTCTTCGAACTTGTCGGGACTAATAGAAGTACTTGCTGGCGTATCCTCACTCACATGGTGATATAGCAATACCACACCATGCTGAGGATTTGCATAAGCTATTTTGCTAACGACTAGAAATAAAAAGCCGCCAAGCATTAAAAAAATGGAATAATACTTAACTTTACTTGTGTCACTCATTTTGGATTTCATCATTGCCTGAGCTTCCTACTTCAACCGCATCAAAACCCTTATTCTGGCAAAAAAACGCCCATCTAGAAATGATTGCGTTAATTTTTCCAATGTTATTGGCAAATATTACTGCGCCTTTAATGGGATTTGTTGATATTGCTGTACTCGGGCACATGGAAGGTAGCCATATTTTAGCCGGTGCGTCAGTTGCCACTCTAATACTAACTCAAATTTACTGGATTTGCGGGTTTATTCGCATGTCTGCTACAGGGCTAAGTGCCCAAGCAAAAGGACAAAAGTCGACTCAAGCGAGCTTTAAGGTATTTTATCAGAGTATGTTTAGTGCGGGCATAATTGCAGTTTTACTGTTGTTATTTCAGCAGCCTATTTTGGCTGTGGGACTACACTTTTCAGAAGCAAATGAATTGGTTTCTCAAGTGATTGTCGAATACTTTAATGTTCGTGTGTGGGGAGCTCCTGCAGCCTTGGCTAATTTGGCACTCATTGGTTGGTTACTCGGTCAACAACGAAATAAATTAGTGATGTACAGCCAAGTTTTTGCCAACTTGTTGAATATAGTTCTGAATCTACTCTTTGTGTTTGTTTTTGACTGGCAGGTTGCCGGTGTGGCTGCTGCCACTGTTATCGCTGAATATTGCATTACCTTAGTGGGATTGTTCTTTGTCTTTAAAGGACAAGGTATTTTACCGCAACGAGAATGGCTCAAGGTCGAAAGCTTGGCCATCTTAACTCGCTTAAATAGCGCCATGTTGATCCGCAATTTAGCGTTGCAAGCCTGTTTGGTATTCATGACCTTTCAAGGTATCCGTTTAGGGGTACAAGCAGCGGCAATAAATGCCTTATTAATGCAGTTTTTTGTGCTTATTGCGTTGGGTTTAGATGCGGTTGCATTTGCAGTTGAAGCCAGAGTCGGAGAGGCCAAGGGGGCATCTAATCAGCGCTCATTAAAAGCAAATGTTGCGTTAGGGCTTATTTGGTCCAGCGCTTTTGCTGTGGTCTATACCTTAGTTTTTGTGCTTTGGGGTAACAATATCATCGCTTTGTTGACAGATTTACCGACCTTGCAAGAGGCTGCTGCTGAGTTTTTACCTATTATCTGGTTACTACCCATAGTGGCACATTGGTGTTTTCTAATGGATGGTGTTTTTGTAGGCTTAACACGGGCTAATGCGATGCGCGATAGTATGTTGATAAGTGCGGTGTTGGTGTATTTTCCGGTTTGGTGGTTTTACCAAGATATGGGTAATTTAGCCTTGTGGATAGCCTTGTTAGCATTTTTGGGGGCCAGAGGGATCAGTCTTTCGGGGTATTTCCTTTGGCTTTACCGCTGGCCTGTTCAAACCGATTAAGGGTTTGTGAAAATCGATTTGCAAATATACCTAAATACCCTTTTGCAGCGAAAAATAACCCTAAGGCTAACATTAAAACTCCCGGAATTTGCAACCAAATCCATAGCTTTAAACCTGCGAAAATGGATATCACCCCAGCCATAAAAATAGCGAGGCCGATTTTAAAATCGGCCCAACTTTTATGGGGATTGCTCCCCATTTTATACAGCCAGTTTTTAAACATGATCGAATGTTAAAAATAGGACGTGTTCAGGCTAATAATAAGAGTGCTCACCAGCGGTATGCTCAGTGGCATCTTTAACAGCCGTTATTTCACCAGCAAAGGCTTCTAACATTTGTTTTTCAATACCATCTTTTAAGGTTACATCCACCATTGAACAACCATTACAACCACCGCCAAATTGTAATATTGCCTCACCATTGTCAGTGATTTCCATTAACATGACTTTGCCGCCATGACTGGCTAGTTGTGGGTTTATCTCCGCTTCAATCATGTAACTAATGCGTTCCGCGAGTGGCGCATCACTGTCTACTTTGCGGGCTTTAGCATTTGGCGCTTTCAAGGTAAGTTGTGAACCCATTTGGTCGGTAACGAAGTCAATCTCCGCTTCTTCTAAAAAGGGGGCACTTTCTTGGTCGACAACAGCGTCAAAACCATTAAATGTCAGTAAGACATCGGTTTTTTCGACGGCATCTGGTGGACAATAAGACACGCCACACTCAGCACTTGGTGTACCAGGATTAACCACAAAGACACGAATGTTTGAGCCGGGCTCTTGTTTTTCAAGCAATTTAGTAAAGTGCGCTTGGGCACTTTCAGAAATATTAATCATCAATCATTCCTGATCTTTTCAAATTAGAGCGCTAGTTTAGCAGAAATACTTGAGTAAAACACTCAAGTAATGTGATTCTGTATATGAAATTTTTAACTAACAAAGAATTGATGCATAATATACACAAAATAAAAAGGAACTGCCCCAGTCGTTGAAGGCCAGATGGCTTTAGTCCTTAAGCGTTAGTCAAAATAATAATTAAAATCTACTTTAAAGAGTTTTATATGAATTTAAAGCGTTTATGCGCCACCGTACTTTTTTTATGTTTATCCTTTTCTGCTTCCGCCTTATCTGACTTAGATTACCTTCCTAAAACAGTGAGCTATGACACAAGTATTCCGAAGCCTGAAGAAGTACTAGGTTCTCCCGTGGGGACATGGCATGCTCGCCATGATCAAATCGTTCGTTATATGGAAATATTGGCGGAATCCTCGGATAGAGTTAGCTTAACTGAAACCGGCAGAACCTACGAGAATCGTCGTCTTCTGTTGATGACTATCACCTCTGCTGATAACCAAAAAAACATTAAAAGCATTCAGAAACGTCACTTGCAGGTTATTGAACAAGGGGCCAAGTCAAATGACACAGATCCCTTGATATTGTGGATGGGCTACAGTGTTCATGGTGACGAATCTTCAGGGGCAAATGCGTCCTTACTCGTGGCTTATTATTTAGCCGCAGCGCAAGGGCCTGAAGTAGATAAACTATTGGAAAACAACATTGTATTGTTGGATCCTGCCCTTAATCCAGACGGTTTAGCACGCTTTGCACATTGGGCGAATATGCATAAAAGTCAAAACTTGGTTGCAGATCCTAATAGTAGAGAATTAAATCAACGTTGGCCTAGAGGCAGGGTAAATCACTATTGGTTTGACCTGAACCGTGATTGGTTACTATTAACTCATCCTGAGTCTCGAGCTCGCATTAAGCAGTTTCAGCAGTGGCGTCCCCATGTATTAACCGACTTTCATGAAATGGGCTCCAACAGTACGTTCTTTTTTCAGCCAGGTATTTCATCACGCAAAAACCCCTGGACACCAGAGCAAAATGTGCAACTCACAGAGGCTCTTGCGAACTTTCACGCTGCCGCCTTGGATGATACTAAACAGCTGTACTTTACTCAGGAGGCTTATGACGACTTCTACTATGGTAAAGGCTCTACTTATCCCGATGGTTTAGGCACCATTGGCATATTGTTCGAACAAGCCAGTAGTCGTGGCCATTTGCGAGACACCGATAATGGACAGCTAACCTTTTCTGAAACGATTCAAAATCAAGTCACTACTTCTTTATCAACCTTCAAAGGTGCGCTGGCAAACAAACAAGCCCTTGTTGACTATCAATCTAATTTTAATCAACACACTAATGAGCTGATAAAAGATGATCGAGTGAAAGGCTATTTGCTTAGTGAAAGTCATGATAAAAGTCGATTCAATGAGTTAAAGAAAATTCTACAGCAACATAAAATTGAGCATTATTCGTTAAATAAGAACGTTAAAATAGATGATGTTACATACAATTCAGTAGATAGCATTTTTGTTCCTACTAACCAGTCTCGGTATCGTTTAGTGAAGTCGATATTTTCGACTCGCAAGCGGTTTGACGACAATACCTTTTACGATGTTTCTAATTGGAACTTGCCATTAGCATTTAATTTGCAATACACAGAAGTAGACAAAGGAGATTTCCGGAAAATCTCATATTCTGACAAGCAAGCAGAATTGAAAGTGGCGAAGTTACCTAAGTTAAATCCTGAAGCTTATGCGTATGGCTTTAGTTGGGAAGACTTCAAAGCACCTAAATTGCTGCAACGGTTATTACAAAGTGGTATTCAAGTAAGAGCTGCTGAAACCGCGTTTTCAGCGAAAACTAGCAGTGGCACTATTAGTTTTTCATCGGGCTCTATAGTCATTCCTGTTGGGCTAGATCAACCTGATGATATGTTTTCGAAAATTCAATCCTTATCCACCGAAATGAATATCCCGGTTTGGTCGATTGAAAGCGGACTAACTGGACAAGGTATTGATTTAGGCAGCGCTAAAATGGCTCCCATAACGCTCCCTAAAGTGATGATAGTTGGTGGCTTAGGAGTCAATCAATACGAAGCCGGTGAAACTTGGCATTACTTAGATACTAGGGTTGGCATGCCAGTGTCAATGGTTGACATGGATCGCTTATCTGGGGTCGATTTATCAGCCTATACCCATATGATTTGGGTCAGTGGAAGATACAAAAATCTGTCCGAAGTCGTTATCGAAAAAGTGGCTGAATGGGTTGATAATGGCGGTGTATTAATTGGTCAGCAAAGTGGTACCAAATTTTTAAGTGATAATGGCTGGTTAAAAGCCACCTTTATGAAAAGGTCTGAAATTCAGGACGCATTTAATGCCAAAAATCTCAGTTTTGCTGATCGAGAGGCGTTTGCAGCTAAGCAACGCATTGCTGGAGCGGTGTTTGAAACTAGATTAGATATCAGTCATCCATTAGGATTCGGATATAACCGTTCTTTGTTACCGGTGTTTCGCAACACCACAGAAGTGCTATTGATGCCAGAACAACCATTTATTACTCCAGCCAAGTATGTTGAAAAGCCGCTAATGGCCGGTTTTGCCTCCGATGAGATGCAAGATCTTATCTCTGACTCTGCAGCCATAGTGGCTCACCGATTTGGTAAGGGCCGTGTGATTGGCTTTGTAAACAACCCTAACTTCCGCGGTGTTTGGTACGGAACCAGCAGGCTAATGGGTAACGCCATATTTATGTCTCAATTTATCGACTAATTTAGGCTGAGTTAGTTTGATTCTTTTTCGGTGTAATGCAAATTGTCCAAGCGTCAATTTGCATTTCGGGATACTCCCTACGCAACACCTCGACGGCTGAACTCATGGTTGCTCCAGTCGTCACTACATCGTCAAACAATGCAATATGAGTTAAAGGTTGCGGTAAAGGCGAGTTTATTGCGAACGCACCTTGGGTGTTGAGTTGTCGTTGATGGGCAGTTAATTCGGTTTGTGCTGAGGTATTTTTGGTTCGCGATAGGGTATCGGTTAAACACAAAATATCCGCTTCTTTGGCTATTTCCAATGCGATAATAGCGGCTTGATTATACTTGCGTTGGGCTAATCTTGAACTGTGCAGCGGAATTGGGATAATGGCCTGTGGCAACTGTGTTTTTGTGGCAAGCGCGTGACTACAAAACAATTGTGCTAAACCCCTAGCGTGGATGCTTTTGCTATTAAATTTTAGTCGAGTGATCAACTGTGACAGTGGCCATTGGTATTCGGCAAGTGCCGTTAAACTGTCAAAATTTATTGCACTTAATCCCAGATATACGGCTACATTATTGAGCAAATTATTGTCGTATTTTTGATGATCAAAGTAGCTGATATCCCCCTCGCAGTAGCTGCAAATTAAATAACCACTAGATTGGTGGCACAAAAGGCAATGCTGGTTTAGTTCCAACCAAGTTGCGAGTTTTTTACTAAAATTACGGCCTTTGCTAATATTGATAGATGCAATTTGAAAAAAATCTAGTCCCATAACATACCTTATATAATGAGAATCCAATGAGTAATCCCTTATTTTTTGAAACACGAGGACAAGGTCCTAATTTGGTGCTTTTACATGGTTGGGGGCTCAATAGCGGTGTTTGGGAACCTATTAGTCATATTTTGGAACAGTCCTTTCGGATAACATTGTTGGATTTGCCAGGTTTTGGACGCAATGCTGATGTCTTGCCCGCACATTACGACCTAGATTCTATTAGCAGTATGGTTGCAGACTGTATTCCCGACAAGTCTAGTTTTCTAGGTTGGTCGCTTGGTGGGTTAGTTGCCCAACAACTTGCCATTAGTCATCCTGATAAGGTTGAAAGCTTGGTGTTAGTCGCAAGCTCTCCTAAGTTTTCGGAATCTGAAGACTGGCCAGGAATAAAAGCGAATGTTTTACAAGTATTTACTCAACAACTGGAAAAAGACTTCAGTAAAACTCTGGATCGTTTTATGGCAATTCAAGCCATCGGTAGCGAGTCTGCTAAACAAGACATTAAGTTAATCAAATCTCACATCCAGCATTACCCCATTCCAGACGATATCGCATTGAGGGCCGGACTGAATATTTTGGCTAATGCCGATTTGCGCTCGCAATTAAGTGCAATAAACTGCCCTACGTTTCGCTTGTATGGTCGCTTAGATAGTTTAGTTCCAGCAAAAGTGATCCCGTTAATCGAGAGTATTCAACCCTCTAATTTGTCGCATGTTTTTGCCCACGCTTCCCATGCCCCTTTCATTTCCCATTCAGAGGAATTTATGCAGATTTTATACAAGTGTTTAAACATCACTCCCTAAGTTTCCAATTTAATCTAAATAGGCTATAATTTGCACAGGTAATGGGGGTTATCTATGGCATTTGATGTAACAAATAATGTAAATTCAGCGATCATATCTGGAACGCTTGGGTTGAATCGTGCGCAGCAGGGCATTACAGAAGCCTCGATATCGATTGCGCAGAATAATAGTCAGGGTCAGACGACTCAAGATCTATTAGCCAATGCTGCAACCCAACAGTTAGGTCAGGTTAGTCAGCTACTACCTAGTGGCGGTGATTCTTTAACTGATAATTTACTTTCTTTGCAAATTAACAGTCGTAATGCGTTAGCATCTGGCAAAGTATTGGAAGTGGCTAATGATACTGTCGGTCGTATCATTGATGAGCTGGCTTAGGATATCGAGCTTTTAGCATGAATATTGTCACTCCCACCCCAACCGCCATATTATTTCCAACGAATAATGTCAGCACTGACGCTGCTCGTAGGGATAATCAACAGCGGGAAACGATCCCACAGACCAGCAATGCTGAAAATTCTGCAGCTGAGAGTGGCTTAGGCTCGGAGTCAGATCGTGTAAAAACCCCTAGTCAACAAGTTCAGGTGACCTATGAGCGACCTCAAGCTCAACAGAACAGTCAAACTCAAAGCGGTGCGACACAAGAAAATTTAGCAGATAAAGATAATGCTGAAGATCCTAGTGCTGGCAAAGAAGACGCGGAAAGTAAACAGCAGCAGCAACAACTAGCCGATCAGCAAGAAATTGAGGAATTAAAAGAGCGTGATGCCGAAGTTCGGTCACATGAACAAGCCCACGCTGCCGTAGGCGGACAGTACGCTGCGTCGCCCACTTATGAATATGAAAACGGGCCTGATGGTAATCAGTATGCTGTTAGTGGCGAAGTGTCTATCGACATTTCGGAGGAGGAAACTCCTGAAGAAACTATTCGTAAAATGCAGCAGGTAAGGGCTGCAGCTCTTGCGCCAGCAGATCCTTCATCACAAGATTTACGGGTTGCAAGTGAAGCCACTAAAATAGCAACAGAAGCGCGTTCTGATATCGCTAAGGAAAAAGCGGAAAGTGCTAAACAAGCTATTACTAATAATATCGAGCAACAATTTAGTGATTCGTATAGCTCATCTGTTGAAGAGTCAACGGAATCGCCCCTTACCGCCAATGTTCCCGATTTAGATGAAATTGTCGACGGGTTTGCTGCCGAGCCTCCGACTCGCTCGTTAGATCGAGGTGCGGATATTGCCAGTCTTGAGCAAAACCGCGAGCGCCTTGAAAATCGTGATGGCGGAATCTTACAGCGAGTATCCGTGATTGAAAATTTCTATCAAAAAGTATCTGAACCTCGCTCTTCACAATTACAACTCAGTGCCTAAAGTCCACTTGAAGTAAGTGGTTACTTTTATTTTCTCCCTTTAAATTTAGCAATCAACCTTATTGATTGTTAATGATTCACTATTAGCTGTTAGTCGGCTTTGGTGCCAACATCCTCACAAACAAGCATAACCTTGTCCGTGGGGATATTGACAACTTCCCAATGAGGATGGTCGTTTTTACTTCTGTTTTGCTTTTGCAAATGCATCTGCAAATGCATTCCCCATAGCCGCATTGCCTGGTGCAGATGGTTGCTTGCGGGTATTATCTCGACCTTGACTTTTAGCCGGACGAGGACTTTTATTGCTACTTCTGTTGTCAGTTCTCGATGAATTTTCTCTCGGTCTGTGAGGCTTAGCCGAGTTGTCATCTAATTTCATAGTAAACGCGATTCGTTTGCGCTGTTCATCCACTTCAATGACTTTAACTTTGACTATGTCACCTGCTTTTACGACTTCTCTGGGGTCAGAAATAAACTTATTGGTCATTGCAGAAATATGCACCAAACCGTCTTGATGAACTCCCACATCCACAAAGGCCCCAAAGTTGGCTACATTACTAACCACACCCTCTAGAATCATGCCTTCTTTCAAATCAGATATTTTTTCGACGCCTTCTTTGAAAGCCGCGGTTTTAAACTCTGGTCGAGGATCACGTCCAGGTTTTTCTAATTCCGCGATAATATCGGTTACAGTGGGTAAACCAAAGTTATCATTGGTATAGGTTTCAGGAGATAAGGTTTTTAAAATATCTTTATTGCCAATCAGATCGTTGACGGCACAGGCGGTTTTATCAACGATGTCATTAACCACAGGGTAAGCTTCTGGGTGGACTGCTGAGGCATCAAGGGGATTGCTACCATTCACGATGCGTAAGAAACCAGCAGCTTGTTCATAAGCCTTTGGACCTAACCTTTCTACTTTGAGTAAATCTTTGCGTTGGTTAAAGGCTCCATGCTGGTCGCGAAACATAACAATGTTTTGCGCTAGCGTGCGATTCAACCCTGATACATGGGATAGCAATGCAGGTGAGGCAGTATTTACATCCACACCCACCGCGTTCACACAATCTTCAATAACATGCTCTAGGGATTTGCCAAGGTTACTTTGGCTTACATCGTGCTGATATTGACCAACGCCAATGGCTTTAGGTTCGATTTTTACAAGCTCAGCAAGGGGATCTTGTAATCTGCGAGCGATGGACACTGCCCCGCGCAAAGATACGTCCATTCCTGGCAGCTCTTGAGAAGCTAGTTCTGATGCAGAATATACCGATGCACCTGCTTCACTGACGACAATTTTACGCAGGTTTAATTCAGGCGCAGATTTAATTAACTCTGCCACGAGTTTGTCTGTTTCTCTCGAGCCTGTGCCATTGCCAATGCTGATTAGTTGAACCTTGTGTTGCTTACACAAATTGGCTAATGTGCGCAGTGATTTGTCCCACTGATTTTGTGGTACGTGAGGGAAAATTGTGTTGGTCGCAACCACTTTACCGGTGGTGTCTACTACTGCTACTTTTACGCCAGTTCTTAAACCAGGGTCTAGTCCCATGGTAACTTTTGCTCCTGCAGGAGCGGCCATTAGCAAGTCATTTAAGTTGCGAGCAAATACGCCAATCGCTTCTTCTTCGGCTTGCTCTCTGATTGCTCCAAACAGTTCTGATTCCATATGCAGTTGGATTTTTACTTTCCAAGTCCACTGCACTACCGTGGTTAACCACGCATCAGCAGGTTGCCCACTAAATTGTAAATCTAGATGGTCGCGAATGATGCTCTCACAATAGGCACTACGATCGTTTTCTTCTCGTTGTGGATCGGCATCAAGGTTAACTTGAAGTAGTCCTTCATTGCGCCCACGAAACATGGCCAAGGCGCGGTGAGAGGGCACTTTATTGATTTTTTCACTGTGGGCGAAATAATCTGAATATTTGGCTGCTTCTTTTTCTTTACCGTTGACCACGGTACTTCTGATATGAGCATTTTGCTGCAAATAACGACGAACTTTTTGCAACAAGGCCGCATCTTCAGAGAAACGTTCCATTAAAATATATTTAGCGCCGTCTAGAGCAGCTTTTGCATCTGCAACACCTGCTTCTGGATTAACAAACTTTTCGCCTTCTTCCTGAGGATCTAATTGTTGATTTGCAAACAGCGTGTCTGCTAGTGGCTCAAGACCGGCCTCTATTGCGATTTGTCCTTTGGTGCGTCGTTTGGGCTTAAAGGGTAAATATAGATCTTCCAATTCGGTTTTATTCTCAGATGCCTGAATCTTATGACTCAACTCTGGGGTGAGTTTGCCCTGCTCATCAATGGATTTCAGAATCACTACTTTACGCTCCTGCATTTCACGTAAGTAGCCTAAGCGCTGTTCTAAAGTTCTTAATTGCGCATCATCTAAGCCAAAAGTGGCTTCTTTTCTGTAACGCGCGATAAATGGTACTGTGGCGCCGCCGTCTAATAGTTCAACAGCCGCATTAACTTGTTTCTGCTCGACGTTAAGCTCGCTAGCAATTTTTTCGATGATCATACAAGACCCTTGATAAGGCATATTTGCCTTGAAAAACTAAAAATGGGCTTCTAAGAGCCCAGAAATAAACAGCCGCAACTTTACCAGTGCGACAGATGATAAAAAACACCTAATAGCGGTTATTTTTCATATTCGATGCTTTTTATTAACCAATTGAACTCGCCAGCCTCGGTTCGTACGGTCGCTTCTTCATCAACTTCCTTTTTTAATAAGGCGCGAGCCATGGGAGAGTCGATGGAAATACAATCTTTACGGTCGAATATTTCATCATAGCCGACGATTTGCAGTTTTAAGGTTTTTTCGTCGTCGTTTTCTATTTCCACCCAAGCACCGAAAAACACTTTGCCTTCTTGCTGTGGGGAGTAGTCGACAACTTTTAAATTTTCGAGACTCTTGGTTAGATATCGAATGCGTCTGTCAATCTCACGCAGACGCTTCTTATTATACTGATAGTCTGCGTTTTCACTGCGGTCGCCTAAACTAGCGGCCCAAGTGACCTTTTTCGTTGTTTCGGGACGATCAACGCGCCAAAGGTGGTCGCGTTCATTCTGTAATTTTTGATATCCCTTGCGGGTTATTAACGGGGTTCTCAATCGAAAAACCTCTTTATTTGTTAAACACTGTTTTGTATTCAAAGACTTAGTTGTCGACGGCTATTTAGTAACCTAACTATAAATTATAACTGATGTTTTATTAGTCAAAAATGTTCCAAAAAAACGATTATATTTAGCAGCCAAAAACGACATTTTAGGCTAATATTAAAGATAGTTAAACGACGTCCTGAAGCTTAAAGTAGATAACTAAAATGTCGTTTTAACGTACGCTGTAGCTGACTTTCCTACCGAGCATGTTACAGGGTTTTATTATATAACGTAAATTAATCGAAGGTGACTTTTTAAAGGAGGCCTATCGGTAAAAACTGTCGGTGTTGAACACTTATCGTGTTGCACCTTCATTACAATTAGGTAGTACAATTTAAAATTTAAACCCGAATTAAATTTGGGCCTTAAGGTCGATTAGAAAGACCAATAAAAATCGTGGAATTAGGTTCAGCAAGGAAAATGCTGATAAAAAATAAAGCCGGGAGTCGTTTTGACTTCCGGCTTTTTATTGACTTACTTATTTAAAAAATAGCGATCTATTCAACAGCTTCTTTATTTAAGATGTCTAAAAGTTCAACTTCAAAAATTAGTGTTGAGTTTGGCGTGATTTTACCTGTAGCGCGTTCGCCGTAAGCAAGCTCTGACGGAATATAAAATTTATATTTCGAACCAACAGTCATTAATTGAACACCTTCAGTCCAACCTGCGATTACGCGATTGAGTGGGAAAGTCGCCGGCTCGCCTCGGCTGTATGAAGAATCGAATTCTGTGCCGTCTAACAGGGTACCGCGGTAATCAACTTTTACGGTGTCTTCAGCTGAAGGGCTTTCACCTTCTGAAGAAATTAAGACTTCGTATTGAAGTCCTGATTCTGTTTCAGTCACGTTTTCTTTTTTCGCATTCTCAGCTAGCCACTGCTTTCCTTTCTCGATATTTTTTTCTGCTAATGCCAGTTGACCTGCTTGCATAGCTTTATCAATATCAGCATTCAATTTTTGAATTTCACCTTGCTCCAATTGAGATTGTGCTTGCATAGCAGCAGCAAAGCCTTTCAAAATTAGTGCTCTGTCTAGTTCAACGCCCATACTTTCTTGGGTGGCCAAACGTTGTTCAACAAAACCGCCAACACTTGCGCCGAACGCATAAGCTTGCTCTTCTTCAGCAGATGTGAACTTCACTTCTTCAACTTTTAACGGATCGGCTTTTTGTTGACAAGCAGTTATGCCGAAAACAGATGCGACGACTAATGCAATAGCTGCCTTTTTCATTCAATTTCTCCAAAATTTCTAAAAAATCAATTTGCTTATTTATTTAAGCAAACATTCAAATGCGTCTTTTCATTGTTGGGACCTAGACTCAACAATCTCATATATATTTGCGGGGCAGTTTAAATCTATCTGTCTAAACATGCTAGCAACAAACTGTAAACGAGTAGGTGAATTTACTCGTTCACGGCTTGGTATTTAACTCACCAATCGTTCTCAAACGCGCATTTTAAGGTGACTTGGGTATATACTAAACGAACTGAACTAATACACAAATTTGAATAGACAGTATGTACAAAACAGCCGACCGAATGATTTTACAAAATCTACTTAGAAAAGCTTGCATCCCGCTAATCTTTATCCTTGCTGGATGCAGTGGTGCCATTAGTGAGCCCGATAAATCGGTGCGTCATGCCATCGAGGGAGCCTATGCAGCTGATATTTCTGTGGATAATAAAATTGCTGTAGTTTCCACCGCCCAACAGGGGGTTTTAGTTTGGGATTTAGTCGCGCAAACCGAAAAATTCAAATGGAGCCATGAAGGAGAAGGTCATGTTGTCAACACTGTTGGCATAGTGCACATAGCTGCCGATAGCAGCTATGTGGTAACTGCAGATAGAGATGCTTTTGCACTTTGGAACTTATCCTCAGGGGAACCTGAAGGGTTTTGGCGAATAGATGAAGCCAGTGTTCGCGATATAGCTGTAAGTAACAATGGGCGTGGTATTTTAGTTGGCCGTGGGAATGGCAAAGCAATGTTTTTTGAGCCCAGTACAGGGCGCCGACTGGAGTTTCTTGGTCATCAAGAGAAAATCAATAGTGTAGATATATCGCCCAATGGGTTCTATGCGCTCACCGGTGGCAATGACTATGTTGCTTACCTATGGGATACTCGTAGTGGTCAGGTTGTCCATCGGTTTACTCACTCCAGCCGTGTAACAAAAGTTGCGTTAGATGATGCTGGCCGCTATGCGTTTACTGCAGACAGTAAACGAGGCGCAAAAATATGGGACCTGCAAACTGGGCAAGAAATAAGTCAGTTATCTTTTATACAACGGCAAAAAATCTTTAGTGCCGCTACCTTTTCCGAAGATGGTAAATATTTAGCCACGGGTTCGCCGGGAAGATCGTTAAATCTCTGGTCAGTTTCTACGGGCAGTGAGATTCAAGAATGGCGTGTCACCCCCAAAGACGGCACGCAACCTCAAAGTGCGGTGGTTTATGCGGTGAGCTTCGAACAAAAAAATCAGTTATTATCTGAAAGTAGCAGCGGACTTGCCGAGTATTGGGCAATCGAATAGGAATATGAGTACAAATATGAGTACCGATTTACACAATGAAATAGCGCACCTGCAGACGCAGTTGGCGTTTCAAGAAGACACTATTGAACAACTAAACAGAGCATTGGCCGACCAACAGATTCAAATCGACAAAATGGCCTTCCAGCTTAAGCATATGACCGAGAGGATGAAACAGATTGAGCCTTCAAATATTGCAGATTCCACAGAAGAAGCTCCTCCACCCCACTATTAACATTGCCAACTCAAGGTTCGAGTATTCTTCGGTTGTTGAACGCTATTGACTCTAGTTTATTCAACAACCATGGAAAAAGATGACTTCCGCTAACCTGTTTTAGGGCTTAAACACGCCAATAACACTTTCATTTTGTCGTTTAGCGGAGTCAACGTGTTGCTCTGTTTGTGACTCAGTGTAATCACATTTTACACAGGCTAGCTTTTCAACATTATTCTCGAAAAACAGCATTATGGTATCTTGTGCTTTGCAGTTGGGGCATATGGCACCGGCCACGAAGCGCTTTTTAGTTTTGTTAGTCATTAATATTTACTACTTGATTAGGCTAATTAACTTTCATTGTTGCACAAACGCGCAATTTAAAGTGGTATAGGTATATAATACGCCAATTCAACTAATTTGATTAGTATTCTTCGTAAATGATCCAAATTTCAGAACTGATTTTATTGCGAGGCAGTAAAGTCCTCCTAGAACATGCTACCGCGACTATTTACCCTGGCCACAAAGTGGGACTTATTGGTTCAAATGGTTGTGGAAAGTCGAGTTTATTTGCTTTGCTGCGACAGGAGTTACAACCTGATGCAGGAGAGTGCCAAGTACCTAAAAACTGGCAAATTGTGTCAGTGGCTCAAGAAACCCCCGCATCAAATCGCAGCGCATTAGATTATGTGATTGATGGCGACGTGCTGTACCGCCAATTACAACAAAAGCTGGCAGAAGCTGAAGAAAGCCATGATGGTGAGAAAATCGCCTTAATTCATGGTCAATTAGAACAAGCTGGAGCCTACGATATTGATTCAAGAGCAGCGACTATTCTCGCAGGTCTGGGGTTCAGCCACCAACAAATTAAAAATCCAGTAACAGACTTTTCCGGTGGTTGGCGAATGCGTCTTAACCTAGCCCAGGCATTATTATGTCATTCTGATCTGTTGTTACTTGATGAACCGACTAACCACTTGGATTTGGATGCAGTTATCTGGTTAGAAAGATGGTTAACCCGGTATACAGGAACATTAATTCTTATATCCCATGACAAGTCCTTTTTGGATAACACTGTGACTGAAATACTCAGTGTCGAAAGTCAGAAGTTAATTGCCTATACAGGTAATTATGCCTCCTTTGAGCGCCAGCGTGCAGAACGTTTGCGTTTACAAGATTTGGAATATCAAAAGCAGCAGGCTAAAGTCGCTCACTTAGAATCATTTATAAATCGTTTTAAAGCCAAAGCGAGTAAAGCCAAGCAGGCGCAAAGCCGGATTAAGCAATTAGAAAAAATGGAAGATTTGCTGCCAGCCCATGCTCAATCGCAGTTTTCGTTTGAGTTTTTTACACCTCCTAAGCTACCGAATCCGTTGGTGAAAATGGAGCAGGTGCAAGTGGGCTATGACGACACTGTGATTATTGATAGTTTGCATTTAAATTTGGTGCCTGGCAGCCGCATTGGGTTATTAGGACGAAATGGTGCGGGTAAATCTACTTTGATAAAGTTGTTGGCAAATGAAAAGTCGCCCATGAGCGGTGAATACATGACGTCTGCTGGTTTGAGTATTGGTTATTTCGCCCAGCACCAACTAGAATTTTTACGCCCTCAAGACAGTGCTCTAGATCACCTTTATCGATTAGACAAGCAAGCTCCAGAACAGACTCTGCGTGACTTTTTAGGCGGTTTTGGTTTCCATGGAGATCAGGCGTTAGGCAAAGTTGAACCTATGTCGGGTGGCGAAAAAGCAAGGTTAGTATTAGCATTATTGGTTTATCAAAAACCAAACTTATTGTTATTAGATGAGCCTACTAACCACCTCGATCTTGAAATGCGTCATGCCCTAAATATCGCTTTGCAAAGTTTCGAAGGGGCAATGGTTTTAGTATCACATGATCGTTTTCTACTCACCTCTGTTTGCGATGATTTCTATTTAGTGGATAGCGGAAAAGTACAGTCTTTTGATGGCGATTTAGATGATTATCGAGATTGGTTATTAAAAGACGCTACTCAGAAAACGAATAACAAGAATAATGATTCTTTAACATCTAAACCCGTTGAAAGTAAAGTTGATCGAAAAAGTGTAAAGCGCTTAGAAGCTGAGTTTAGGCAAGCAACTCAAGGGCTACGCAAGACTATTCAGTCTGCGGAAAAGCAAATGAATCAATGCACCCTTGCTTTAGAAAAATTAGAATTAGCACTGACTGACGTTGATCTCTACCTTGAAGAAAATAAAGCTAAGTTAAAGCAGTTATTACTTGAACAAGCCAATATTAAGGGCGACTTAGAAGACGCAGAAATGCGCTGGATGGAGGCCCAAGAAGAGTTGGAATTAAAACAACAGGTATTTGATGAACAACAAATGGTTAGCTGAAGATTTTTGGCAGTTCTCCTTATTTCATTATGCCAATTCAGAAGTTAAACGATTAGCTCTGTGTTTGCAGAATGATTATTCTTTAAACGTCAACCTGTTGCTTCTTTGCGCTTTTTTAGATAGGCATAATCGACAACTCAGTGTGAAACAATTTATACGATTAACTAAGTTTATTGCGCAATCTGTAGAAGAGGTTGAGGGTATAAGAAAATTACGCATTGAAGCTAAAAACCCTCAACCAGCGTTGTATGCTCAACTTTTAGAGCAAGAATTGCAGGCTGAAAAAGCGCAACAAAAACAACTTATAGAATTTTGTAATAAAACACGTTTAACGAAACAGGCCAAATCTAATTTTGAGCACTATTTAAACTCACTTGAATACCAAAATAATGATGATTTAAAGTGTATTCTTAAGCAATTAGCCGAGTTCATTTGCAACAATCAAACTAATCCTGAAATATGAACCAAAAATATAAAACAGTCATTGACCTTAAACAAAATAGAATAAAGCAAAGCGACTTCAAAGCACCGTTTTGGGCTAGGAATCGTCATGTTCAGACGCTATGGCCTAGGTTTATTCAACGTCGACGTCCGCTAGCGTTACGAGTAGAAAAGTTACAGTTACCGGATAATGACGAAGTCAGTGTGGTTTGGGGACAGCCGGAAGCAACCCCCAGTAGTAAAGGTATTGCGGTGATCTTCCATGGCTTAGAAGGGTCAGTAAAATCCCACTATGCCAATGACTTAATGGCTGAATTGCAGTCTCAAGGTTGGCAAACTGTGTTAATGCATTTCCGGGGCTGTGGTGGTGAGCCGAATAAGACTTCTCGGGCTTATCACTCTGGGGAAACCGAAGATGCGAACTTTTTCATGGATTGGTTGAACAAACAATTTCCCGACTTACCTAAAGTGGCTATTGGCTTTTCACTAGGTGCTAATATGCTACTTAAACTGTTAGGAGAAACGCCAAAGCAATCATTTTTAAAGGCTGCCGTGGCAGTATCTACGCCGTTCAAGTTGGCTGAATGCGCTGAAAGTATTAATCAGGGTTTCTCTAAGGTTTATCAGAGTTATTTACTAAAAAGTATGGTGAAAACCCTGCGCGCCAAAATGCGCATTATAGATTACAAAGGGCTACTTTCTATTGATGACAAAAAGGCCGCCAAATTGACTAACTTTAAAGAGTTTGATCAAAATGTGACAGCGCCTTTACACGGCTTTGCCGATGCCGATGATTATTACCAAAAATGCAGTGCAATTAGTTTCCTTAAGCATATCGAAACGCCTACTTTAGTGCTCCACTCAATTGATGATCCGTTTATGAATGAAGCAGTGCTGCCTGAAGAACATGAACTTTCTGAAGCGGTACAATTGGAATTGAGTGAAACTGGTGGCCACGTCGGGTTTTTACAAGGAACTCCTTGGAATCCGAATATCTGGTTTCATAAACGTATTTCTGATTTTATTGCGCCTTTTGCAATCAACACAAGTGTATAAGAATGATTATTCCTTTAAATGAGATCGCTCCTGAAACATTACAAAACCTAGTGGAAGCCTTTGTTCTTCAAGAGGGCACAGATTATGGTGAAATGGAATACGACCTCGAGCAGAAAGTAAATCACGTGATGATGCAGCTCAAGTCAGGTCAGGCATTTGTGCAATATTCTGAATTACACGAAAGCGTAAATATTGTAAGTAAAGACCAAATTGAGACCTAGCCTGTAGGTGGGTGCTTTAGCCCGGCGTAAATTCTGCAAAGCTATAAAATTCACGGCCTAAAGACCGTGCTACAGATGCCTGCTATTGCATTGCTTCGTTGTCTGTAGGCGGGTGCTTTAGTCCCGCGCAAATTTTGCAAACCTGGAAAATCCATGGCCTAAAGACCATGCTACAGGTGTGTTGATTGGGTTTTACATTCATGGCCTAAAGACCATGCTACAGGTGTGTTGGTTGGGTTTCACATCCACGGCCTAAAGACCATGCTACAGGTGAGTTGATTGGGTTTCACATTCACGGCCTAAAGACCATGCTACAGGTGTGTTGGTTGGGTTTTACATTCATGGCCTAAAGACCATGCTACAGGTGCGTTGATTGGGTTTACATTCATGGCCTAAAGACCATGCTACAGGTGTGTTGATTGGGTTTACATTCATGGCCTAAAGACCATGCTACAGGTGTATTGATTGGGTTTTACATTCATGGCCTGAAGACCATGCTACAGGTGTGTTGGTTGGGTTTATATACACGGGCCGAAGCCCGTGCTATGCATTATTGGGTAAATGTCACGGAAAATGTCATTGGTACGGTTAAACCAATGCTTTTTAATCCAGCCAGTTCTTGTAATTTAGCGACGCCAGGGTCTAAATCATGGCTTGCCGCTTTAATTAAAACTGGCTCAACGGTTGTTCCGTGGAAATTGCCGTCTTGATCTTTACTGACGCTTAATGCAACTTTGTATGCTGCAGATTTTCCTTTGATTGTAATCTCACTATCGAGTGTCACCATTTCTGTTGTGCCAGGGCTCATCTCCATGACAGATTTGGGTATTTGCGCGGTAATTACTGCTTCGGGCGTGCTTTTCACATCAAAAAGATATGTCTGCATTCTTTCGTTGCGAATGGGAATATTGGTTTCCACTGAACTCAGGTGCACGGCCGCTTTGAGTTGGCCTGAGTCACTAAGTTGGCCCGATAATTTAGTGAATTGATGAATTTCGCTAATGTGCTCGTTTTTAGTCGAAATGAAACTCAGGGTAGATGAATCATTATCGAGGGTCCAACTTGCATGGGCGAATGCACCGAATGTTGCACAGCAAACGGCTAAACTTATTAGACTATGTTTTCTCATTTACGATTCCTTATTTATATTCGACGATTTTTTGCCAGTTTACTTTATGATCCCCTAACACTACGAAGTCTGGATTGTCAGTCGTATCTCGTCGGTTATAAGTAAGTGGTTGGAATTCAGCTGAAAGTACGCTACCACCTGCTTCTTCAACAATACATTGGGAAGCGCCTGTATCCCATTCACCCGTTACCCCAACACGTAAAAATACGTCTGCTTTCCCCTCGGCAATAAAACAGGCTTTAAGAGAACAACTTCCTAGGGGGAGTGTTTGATATGAACGCGCATCGCTCATATGGTTCATTATTCTTTCACGGGGTTGGCGGCGGCTAATGGCTATCATCACCACGTCGGTTTCGGGCTCTTCAAATTTACGGACATGGATCTGTTTATTATTTTCTAGGGAGCAAGACTTATAAGCTCCATGTCCTTTGCTGGCAAAATACAGCGTTTCACCAGCGGGCCAGTATATCACCCCCAAAGCAGGTTCATTGTTTTCAATTAACGCTATGTTGACGGCAAAGTCACCACTGCGAGCAATAAACTCTTGGGTTCCATCAATAGGGTCGATTAACCAATAACGTTGCCAATGTTGACGACTGGATAAGTCACCATTATTGCTTTCCTCTGACATGATGGGAATCTCAGGGGTTTGCTTTTGCAGTATGTCCATGATGATTTCATTGGCTTTATAATCAGCTGAAGTCACTGGGGATTCATCTGCTTTTTCGTAAGCTTTAAAATCGCCACTATCATAGATCTTCAACACTTCTTCGCCTGCGGTTTTAGCCGCAAACTTTGCAATGTCTAACAAATTTTGTCGAGGGTCTACTGCCATTATTTTTCCTCTGATGAATTTTGCGCCAAATACTTTTGTACCAAAAACAATGCTGCAATGCAGCGCGCTTCAATGAAATCTTCACGTGCCAACAATGTGTCTATATCATGAATAGACCACGGAATAACCTCTAAAGGTTCAGGTTCATCGCCTTCTAATCTGCATTCATATAAGTCTTGGGCCAATAAAATATTCATTTTGGCATCAAAAAATGTTGGCGCCATACTCACAGTATGGATCTCTTTTAACGAGTTTGCCCCATATCCAGCTTCTTCTTTTAATTCTCTGTTACCGGCTTCAAGGGGAGACTCACCAGGATCAATTAAACCTTTAGGAAAACCTAATTGATATGAATGTGTGCCTGCGGCATATTCTCGAATGAGCAAAATGGTTTCAGGATCTATGAAAGGGACAATCATCACTGCGCCACTACCAGAACCGGCCATTCTTTCAAATTGGCGTGTAGCACCATTGGAAAATTCAAGATCAATACGTTCGACTCGAAATAAACCGCTCTTTGCGACGATTTCTCGTTGATGGATTTGGGGCAGAGTTTTGTTCGGGTCTATTTTATTCATTTACCTATCACGTTAAACTAACGGCAGTTTCCATGATATGGATGCTGCACTTTTACTACTATTTTGTCTTACTTTAACTCATGGATAACCGACTTGCCAATGTTGCCCTGGAACCAAATTAAAACTGTCTTACTCGATATGGATGGAACGTTACTCGACTTACACTTCGACAACCATTTTTGGATGGAAGTCGTGCCGCAAAAGATAGCACATAAAAAAGCCATCAGTCTCGAAAAAGCAAAAGAATATATTCACTTAGAGTATCAAAAAGTCATGGGCACAATAAATTGGTATTGCCTCGATTATTGGGCGCAAAAGTTGGATATGGATATTATGGAGTCAAAACGCCAAATTAAACATTTAATCAGTATGCGTGAAGATACTTTGCCATTTCTAGATGCGCTGCATAGTAGCGGCAGACAAGTTGTGTTGGTAACCAATGCACACCCTGGCAGCTTGTCCCTTAAAATTGAACAGACGCAATTAGACAGTCATATCGACACCTTAATTTCTACCCATGAGTTTGGGGTAACGAAAGAATCCCAGCTATTATGGCAAAAACTACAGAAACGCTTAGGGTTTGATGCAAAGAGTACCTTGTTTGTTGATGACAGTGTGCCGATTTTACACGCTGCTAAAGAGTTCGGAATTGCGCATTTGTTGGCTGTGGAAAACCCCGATAGCCAAGGTGAAATTCGTAAAAGTGAGGAATTTTCGGGTATACAAGACTACCGATTCTTGATTGAAGATATTAAAAACAATCCAATCATGTAATTTGCGGGTGATACCCGGCGCAGTAGCTAAGGAAAACTGAGTTTCCTTAGCTATCTATAGTTTTAACTTATAAAACCCTTGCTTATCTGGTCGGCCAAAAAACTGTGCTGCGTCCCGAACCTGCTTGGGTAAAGTATTTTCGGGTTTGAACTGGCCATTTAATTTCACTTTGAAGTTTTTGGGGATCCGCGCATCAGCGGTTAAGTTAAATACATTAGGCGGCGTGATTTTGACTAATATATCATCTTCAATACAACTTAAATCTGCTGTGAAGTTCCCTAAACTCAAAGGTTCATTCAGGCCCACAAGTCCTTCTAGCCGAGCATTTAACCATTGACCATTGCCCGATAGGTCGACACATTTCCCCGCGTAGTCTAAATTAGTTATGGCCACTTTGAAGCGGCCTCCTGCATTTACAGGTATGGGTAAAGGGACTTGAGCAATTGCCATGTCGGCTGGTAAATAAACCGCTAAGTTAGAAGATTGCACATGATTTGGATCAAATAGATCAAGACTGACAAGCCCTTTAATTGAGACTTTGTCATTTGCACGTATATCACCACCGTCAATGTCTAACGTCAATTGACCCACTAGTAAGTCCCAAAATGAAACTTGCCAGCTAACATCTTCAATAGTTAGGTTATTTGCACTAATTCTGCTTGCTGAAGCATTCCAAATGGTTCCTCGAACCCCTTCAATACTTAAATCGTTGGATTGATTCACGCGGTAAATAACTTGGCTAGCGGGTAACTTAATAATAAGCAAAACCAAATAGGCTAGAATCCCTAAAAGGCTCCATTTAACAACTTGCTTCATGATTTTCCTAACTGCAAACTTCTGACTTTTACCATGCCTGATACGTTGGCTTCCGCCAAATCAACGTTGATAATGCGTATACCGAGGTTTTCTAAGCTTTGTAACCAACTTAGTACGTCGTTAAAGGGAGCTTGATCGACCCATACTTTTAATTCATCGCCTTGGGGCTGCATTCTTGATATGGCAATATTCACTCGCCCTGCGCTTTTGTTCACCGCTTGTGGAAGAGAACCTGTAAAGACTGTCGCTGCGCCATTGCCGCTGCGCATTTGGATAGCGCGATTGGCATTTTGTTTAAACCAAAGTAGATCCGTTTGTTTAGTGGCAACTAACTTACTCTGGGTTTCTAATGATTTATCAATGGGGGCCCAGACTATGTAATAAAACAGAAAAATTATTAGCAATACCCCTGACACTGCCACTAATATTCTTTCGCGCTCAGATAGCTGATTAAATTTATCCAATAAATCTTGCATATCAGCTCCTTATGGATAACGAACCAATGACTTGGTCGTCTTTATTGTTAATTGCACCTTGCTCTACTTCGAAGCCTTTATCCTGAGCTAAGCGTTTAAACTCTTCTAAAGCTTCAAAATTGTTGGCCACGGCCTGCAGCCGTAACTCTGAGCGGGCGCTGTCGAAACGAATGGTTTGCGGTTTAACCTGGCTACTTTGGAAGGCTTCAGTAAGTTGTGACATCATGGCCAGCATTGAAGCCTGTCCACCACCGTTGTTTAGCTTTTTCAGTTCCCTTTCCATTGCTAAGCGAATTCGAGTTGGCTTAGGTTGACTGGGGAAGGCTTTAGCAAATTGTTCATGCATTTGTTTGGTTAGATCGGCGCTTTGTTGTTTCAATTGATTCACTTGCAAGCCTTTATCGACCAAAGTCACTAATAAAGCAATAACCGCTAATACTGCAGCAACACGCCACTGACGCCATTGACTGCGGCTTTGTTGTTTAGCTTTAAATTCGCCTTGTAATAGGTTGAACGACGTGTTCAGGGCACCGGTTGCCAGCAGTTGCATGGGTAAATCCAGTTGCTGCTCGATTTGTTCAACGTTGGCCAAATGAGAAATATCTAAATCACTGTGATTAGCTACTTTTAAAGGGGTCGTTTGTTGTTTGGCGAAATGCTCGGTGGCTTGTAACAACCAACTTGCTTCGCCTTGTAAACCTTGCCATTGATCCTGACGTATGATGGCTTGCTGACCAAGGGTGACTAAGCTCCACGCATCTTCTACATAGGGAAGAGCTAGTACATCGGGGAGCATTTTATTGCAATATAAGCCTGCTTCTTTGATGGCCTGTATCCAGTCTTGCATCTTGTCCCGGCTTACTACCGCAACCGCTTGCATATTGCCGTCTTTTTCCCCTAAGGCAAAAAATTGCTCGCTAATTTCCATACTCAAATCTTCTTCGAGCATATATGGTATTGCCGCTAGCGCTTTTCGCGATGCTTTGGCGGGCATAGCTACCCATTTTAGCAAAAAGTCACAACCAGGAACCAAGGCGGTAATAGGACGCTTACCTGCGCGTTCGGACAAAGATTTAAGTTGCTCCGCGTTATCTAGCACGCCAGAAGCAATAATCTCATGCTCTTGACCTGACCAAACTAACCAATTTACCGGGTCATGTGTGGTTGAACCTAGGCGAATAACCAGATGTTCCATTAAAGTACTCCTCCAAATTCTCGTCGTATGACGGTTATTTGGTCGTTATTTTCTACTTTCAGTAGGGAAGACATAGCAAATGTGGCGTTATTGTAACGGGTCTTGGTATGTAATAGAAAGTATTCTGTTTTTACATCAAACCAACTTTGTTGTTGATCGGTTAATGTGTGATTAGTAAATAGTGTTTCAGCTAAAAAATCTTGTACGTTTTGGTAGCCATCTGGTTCACGATTACTAATAAGGCTTTGTATGTCTGAAATTGGTGCGCCAGTTAATGCTGCCAGCACAGGAGCTTGCTCTTCGGTGATGGTATTCACATTAATTTTCATTTCGGAAACATTGGGAATAACACAGATCATCGGCAACAGTTCTGTAATCCATTGGGGTTTAACGCCGTTAACCAATCTAATTTCCGATTTACTGACCATTAAGTTGTTTGCGGCTAAGTAAGGATTTACTAACGCAGCGTAATCGGCATCTTCAGCACCGCTTTGGGACATGTTGTCATCTTGGTCTAGCCAATCAATTAACGAGTCTCTAACGACTTCTACAGAATAGTTGTCTAGTTCTGGAACCGTACTGGTAAGTAAACGCTCAAAAGCCAAAGCTTCTTCAGGCGCAGAATTAATATCACCACTGGTGTTACCCCGTAAGGTCCTTTTTACTTCGCTATTGCTATCGTTATTATTGTCGTTGTTGTTGTCATTATTATTGTTGTCACTTTGACTGCCCCCCTGTTGGACTCGATTTACTGAATCAATGGCGTTTAGATTTAAACAGGTTTGCATGTCGGTTAGTTGAGCTTGTATCCCGCCCCCCTCTAGAGGAAACGTAAACTCTTCAGACCAACCTCCTTCCAACGAGACCACATCGGAATTGGACTCTAACAATAGGCGGACAGATTTGATGGCATATTGTTCCGCTCCCATTGCGTACCAAAAGGCCTGATTATTATCTTTAATATTGGTGGCACGCGTCACTTGTAGTTGTAATCTAGAGCCCATTTCGGTGGCAATAATGGCGACCAATGCGACAATCATCAACACTATGATTAGTGCGACACCTTGCTGCCTCTGTTGATTCAAAAGCCTAGTATTCACGAGTCTGCGCTACTCATTAAAAATTGCCGTTGAATCACTCCGAATTCCTGGCTGGTAATCGTTAGTTTGATAGCTACAGGAAGCGTGTCTTGCGCGAAATTGTCATCCCAGCTTTCCGAATCACTAGCATCTTCGCCAGCATTTAATAAAAACTGAATTTCAAAGTCCTCAACGTTATTTAATAACACCCTGACTTTGGGCTCAAACCCAACCACGTTGTCGACGTAATTACCAAACAAACGCTCTAATTTTCCCTCTTGTAGGCGATAAGCTACGCTTTGCAAGGTACTGCGTTGCAACATTAGTTGCGGGTTTTGCCAACCTGTTCGAACAAAAGCAATGCCGTCAGCTTCGCTCTCCAACAAGTTCTTTTCGCCTCGCATGACTTGGGTGTTTTCTTGGCCGTCAATACGCACTGCCCTTGGCACGGCTTGCAGCATATCTCTTTCAATGGTGAGCATGGCTCTTTGCAATGTTTGTAGCTTTTCAAAACGATTTTCAGACAGCTCATCACTATCGATTACCGCGGTCATTACGCTGGTGGAAGCAATGCCAATCAGGGTGAAGATTGCAACCGCAATCATAATTTCAATAAGGGTGAAGCCCTGCTGTTTGTTCCTTATCATCTTATGGTGCTCTTGGGTTGCGCCATGTAAGTGGTCACACTGGTGATTGTGCGTTCGAAGTTTTCATCCTTACCCACAATAATTTCAACGCCGATTAAAGTCTCATCGGGTGTGGCTAATAACTTCTGTTGCCAATACCAGGTGGTGCCAGCCATTTTTTCTTCGCCCTTTAAGTTATCCTTTAACGGCCAAGTGTTTTCAATGTTGATTTGGGTCAGACGGTTATTCGCGACCCAAGTGGCAAACGTAATATCTTCTATTTGGCTAACACCATTTAAGTGGTCTGTGGCCGATTTCATGATGGCGGTACCCGTGATCGCAAATATTAAAAGCGCCAACATAACCTCTAGCAGGGTAAATCCTAGCTGACTGGTGTTATGTTTCATATGTCACTGTCCAAAGGCCCGAGTCTTTCTATGGGCACAGAGTCATAGGAATTTAATTTAAAATACACAGGGTCATCAGTAGAAAAGTCAGGTTCGTACATCATCGTCAGACTAAAGGGGGTTACGTCGCCACTGGATAACAACATGATTTGTGGAGGCGGTAGCTTTTTCTCTTCTTCTTCATTGCCAATGTCAACGCGGTCTTCTTCGAACGACAGGGATTCATCAAAAATGCCGTCACTAAATAAATTGCTTTCTTCCACCCAAGGTAAATCGTCTAACTCTAATTCCAGAGCATAAGGTTGGGGAAGTTGATAACGGCCAAATGCCTGCTGCCCTTCTAATAACTGCCAATTTTGCTCGTCATCTAACCACATAAATATGTATTCAGCGGTTTCTGGTTCAATGCGTATACCAATTTCTTGTTGGTTTAATACTGCAAAATCAGATGCCATATCGACAACAATTTGGAAGCGTTTAGCCTGTTTTTCCAATTCTTCAGACGGGGTGGGAGCAAAGTTATTAAACGAGATGACACTGATGACAATTCCCATAATTGCTAGCACCGCCATGATCTCGATGAGAGTAAATCCTGAATGGTACTTTGCTGACCGTGCTCGCATTATGGGTAACTCAATGGTTAGTTAAGGTAATCGCCAAGATTCCAGTTACCAATATCGTCTTCCGTACCTGGTTCGCCATCAGGGCCATTTGAGAAAACATCGATTACGCCTAATTCACCCGGACTAACCAGTTGATATGGGTTATCCCAAGGATCATTAGGAAGACGATTGATGTAGCCGCCAGTAGGATAGTTACGTGGAATTGGATCTATGGTAGGTTCACTCACTAAGGCTTCTAAACCTTGTTCTGTGGTTGGAAAGCGGTTATTACTCAATTTATAACGGGTTAATGCACTTTCTAATGATTGGATATCAATAGCCGCCGCTTTTCGTTGAGCTTCTTCTTGATTACCCAGTATTTGCGGCGCCACTAAACCTGCCATGATTCCAATAATCAATAACACCACCATTACCTCAATTAAGGTAAAACCAGACTGTCTAGGGTTGTTCTTTTTCATTACATATTCACCATATTATTAAGCGCTAAAATTGGTTGTAGGATAGCCAGTACAATAAACAATACAATTGCTGCCATACTAACAATCAAAATCGGTTCGAAAACTTTTAAAGAGACACCCACAAGGGCTTCAAATTCCCTATCTTGGTTATCTGCTGCTCGTTTTAACATTTGTTGAAGCTCACCGCTTCTTTCACCTGATGCAATCATGTGCATCATCATTGGTGGAAACATTTTGGTTTTTTCTAATGCACCGCGTAAGCTAGAACCTTCTTTTACCTTCACTGCGGCCTCTGCCACAGCTTCCCTGATGTGCAAGTTCTCAAGTACATCACCGGCAATGCGCATGGCTTCCAACAAAGGGACCGCACTTGCGGTGAGAATGCTCAAAGTGCTGGCAAAGCGCGCCGTGTTCAGGCCTTTGGATACTTTTCCAATCAGTGGTACTTGCAAAATAAACTTGTGATAACGCTTTTTCATCAGCGGCTGTTGGAGTATTCGTTTAATTACAATGGCCAGTACAACTATTAGTATCATTGCAATCAAACCATAACTCTGCAACCAGGTACTTACAGAGATTAAGATGCTGGTAATGGCTGGAAGTTCCTGTCCCATGTTGTCAAATTGGCCTACGATTTTCGGAACAACCACAGTTAACAAGAGGAAAATAATACCAAAGGCAAAAAATAACATGATAGCTGGGTATACCAACGCTTGGGTGATTTGGCTGCGCGTACGTTGACTTTTCTCGGTGTAATCCGCCAGTCGATTCAGTACTGTGTCTAAATGTCCTGATTTTTCACCTGCCGCAACCATTGCTCGAAATAACTCATCGAACACTTGCGGAAACTCACCCATTGCATCGGCAAGTGAATGGCCTTCGACCACTTTACTGCGAACCGCCATCATCATATTTTTATGGCGGGGCTTTTCACATTGTTCAGCAACGGCTAAAAGCGCTTCTTCAATGGGCAAGGCTGACTCAACCAAGGTGGCTATTTGGCGTGTTAAAAGGGCAAGATCACTGGCGGATATTCCCCGCGTAAATAAAGTGAAACGGTTTTTATTGTCACGTTGTTGCTGTTCAGTTACCTGCTCAACTTCTAGGGGAATAAGCTCTAATTCTCGCAGTTGTTGACGAATATGCCGAGCATTATCCCCTTCTAAAACACCACTTTTGTTGCGACCAGATTGACTTATCGCTTTGTAAGCATAGGCGGCCACGACTAATCCTCTCGGGTAACACGCAGTACTTCTTCTAAGGACGTAAATCCTAGCAGTACTTTGTTACAGCCATCTTCGCGAATACTTGGGGTGTTTTTACGAACGTGTTTTTCTATAGCTTGCTCACCATGACCATTGTGCATTATGTCACGAGTTTCCTCATCAACAACGAGCAATTCATGGATACCTGTTCGACCGCGATAGCCGGTCTGATTGCACGCTGCGCAGCCTTTAGGGCTGTATATTTCTTGGCTGTTGATGGCATGATCTAAGCCCAGGATTTGACATTCAGCTTCGCTTGGCAGGTGGGGAGTTTTGCAATCTGCACATAGGGTTCTTACCAGGCGCTGAGATAAAACAGCCAATAAACTAGAAGACAACAAGAAGGGTTCTATTCCCATATCTTCTAGTCGAGTTATCGCACCCGCTGCAGTATTGGTGTGTAATGTGGACAATACCAAGTGCCCCGTTAAACTGGCTTGTACACCAATTTGCGCAGTCTCAAGATCACGGATTTCGCCGATCATAACCACATCAGGATCTTGTCGTAATATAGCACGTAAGCCTCGTGCAAATGTCATGTCGACGCGAGGATTAACCTGAGTTTGGCCAATACCTTGTAAATCGAATTCTATGGGATCTTCAACCGTCAATATATTACGGTCTTTAGAGTTTATTTCACTCAACCCGGCATACAAGGTGGTGCTTTTACCTGAACCCGTTGGGCCGGTCACTAAGATAATGCCATGGGGTTTTCGAATTAAAGTGGAGAAGATTTCGCGGTTTTTTAAAGTCATGCCCAAATCTGTTAGATTTAGGCGTGCATTATTTTTATCTAATAAACGTAAAACCACACGTTCGCCATGACTTGAAGGCATGGTCGAAACCCGCACATCGACTGCACGACCGGCGATCCTGAGGGTGATTCTGCCATCCTGAGGAACGCGTTTCTCGGCGATATCTAACTTTGCCATCACTTTTATACGAGAAACTAACATGGAAGAAAGTTTACGGTTTGGTCGCAGTATTTCTCGTAAAACGCCATCTACCCGAAAACGCACAATCAATTGGTTTTCAAAGGTTTCAATATGAATGTCTGACGCACCTTCTTTAATTGCTTCACTTAACATTGCATTGATTAATTTGATGATCGGTGCATCATCTTCGTTTTCTAATAAGTCTTCGGTGTCAGGTAGCTCTTCGGCTAAGGCAAATAAATCGCTTTCATTGCCAATATCTTCCATTAACTGCTTGGCTGCAGAGGAGTCTCGTTGAAAAGCGTTGGTTAACAGATTTTCAAATTGCTCGTCGGCAATTTCTCTTAATTGAAAATCAGCCTGCAGGAATCGTCGAACTTCAATAAAAATAGAAAAGTCGGTCATAGCCGTATGGTATAAAACCGCCGGCTGCTCACCTGTGTCTAGTAACACCTTGTGTCGTTTGGCAAAGCTAAACGCTAATTGTTTATGCTGCTCAGTTTGTTCTTCTTGAGCTGTCTCTGGTGCTAACATTAAGTCAGCGTCAGGGCTCGACTGTTCTATATTGAGCTCGGCATTATCAGCTGTTTCAATACTCATTAGTTTTCGCTTTCCTGCTCTTTTTCTAACAAATACTGGTCAAAGGTCGGCGGCAAGGCTAACTCATCATCCCAAGCCGGCAACACAGGCGTCTCTTGTGTGGGCATTAATGGAATTCCTGCTGCACTGCGCTTCAATTGTTGTGCGCGAATATAGTTGTATTTTTTGTGACTGATACTGTTCATTGTAGCACCATCGCGAACGATGGTCGGGCGTATAAATACCATCAAGTTTCGTTTTGTCGTGCTGGTGGTCGTTGACTTAAATAAGTTACCTAAGAATGGAATATCCCCGAGAATAGGTACCTTTGAAACACTTTCTTGAACTTGATCATCAATTAAGCCACCCAAAACAATAGTGCCGCCATCATCCACAATTACCGTGGTTTTGATTTCACGTTTGTTAATCGCTATATCAACTGAAGTTGCGCCACTCACGCTGGACACTTCTTGCTCAATTAGTAATTGTACCGCGTCACCTTCATTAATCTGCGGGGTAACTTTAAGTTTGATACCCACTTCTTGACGTTCAACGGTTTGGAAAGGGTTAGCGTTATTTGAGCCGGTAGAAGAGCCCGTAATAATCGGAACTTCTTGACCGACGATAAAGAAGGCTTCTTCATTGTCTAGCGTGGTTAAATGCGGTGTCGATAACACATTGGAGTTGGTATCCGTACTAACCGCTTGTAATACCGCTCCCCAACCATCTTTGACCACACCAACTAGCAAACCGTTTAGGCCGCCAAGCAAAGATGCTAATGAGGTAAAATCGCCAGAGGTGACTGAATCGTAAGAGTAGGGGTCACCATCGTCGTCGAAACCTGTTGTGGTGGTAGTTTGGTCTTCAGCTTCATCTGCAGCTACTGCTAAAGAGCCTATACCAACCACACCGTTGGTAAATTGTTGACCACCTCCGTCTTCACTTGCCCATTGCACACCTAAGGTCGTTCCGTCACCCTCATATACTTCAACAATAATGGCTTCAACGGTGACCTGGGCGCGACGAATATCTAGCTGTCGTATGACTTCTTCTAACGAACGCATCATGTCAGGTTCTGCGGTAATCACTAGGGCATTAGAGTCTGGATGGGCATCAATACTCACTTCTCGGTTATTTGACGAGCTACTGCGGGTGTTGGCGCTTGTCTGTCCGCCTTTTTCTTCCGCTTGAATACTCGCACTGACGCCCTGCAGTACTTTAACTAAATCTTCCGCTTTGGCGTAGTTAACAAAAATGACTCGAGTATTACCACTGGTTTCCAGTTCCTGATCCATTTTAGTGATTAAATCAATGAGGCGTTTACGGCCCTTGTTATCGCCAGATACAATAACGCTGTTGGTACGGTCATCGGCAACAAGGCGAGGCTCAGATTTACCCGTTGTTTGGGCTTTAGTCGATGATTTATTGATGTTTTCAACAATTCTTACCATCTCTGATGCCGATGCATATTTTAGTTTAATAATTTCAACTTCTTCATCACCAGCCTGATCGACACGCTCGATGATTTCCACCAAACGGTTCACAACCGCAGCTCGGCCTGTCAACATCATTACGTTTGAAGGATCATGACTCACTACGTTACCGCCGCCGGCTTGATCGTTTAATTGTCGAAGAATGGGCGCAAGCTCTCGCACAGGTACATTATATACTGGGACCACACGGGTGATCATTTCATCGCCATCAAAAGGTGTTCCTTGAATCACCGGAATGTTTGATGTTTTTGCGTCTTTGGCTCTGACAACTTTTAAAATGCCGTTGGGCATTTCTACCACAGCAAAATCGTATACTTGTAATACGTTTAGGAAAAATTGGTAATATTGTTCTTCATTCAAAAGATCATAGCTGCGTACGCTAATTTTGCCGCGGACATCAGGGCTTACGATAATAGTTTTTTGCAGGTTTTTACCGACAATATTTATAAATTCGGAGATTTCAGCATTTTTAAAATTGGGTGAATACTCTTTAGCTGATGCCATGGTAGACACCGTTAAAAACACTGCACACACTGCCAAACATAAGCCTCTAAATCTACTACGGCTTGTTTGCGTCATAGGGGTAATCCTCATATATCTTGTTCTTCTTCCCCTTCAGGGAAATCTAAATACAAAGTGAGAAGTTCCTCACTTCGACTAATTGTTAGTTGTAGCGAATCTGATTGATTTAACGCTGCCAAGGCCTCAATAGCCTGGTCAGGATCAGTCAAATCTAAGCCGTTTATCTCTGTAATCACATCGCCAACTTTAAACCCCGCACCTTTAAATAAGCTTGGATTTTTACCTGGTGCTATTTTATAACCAGCAATTGAACCACCTTGGCCTTGAACAGGCGAAACCATAAAATATTCTGTAAACCCGCTGGGATTACGGCGTATTTCGCGAGTCGTTTCCACCAAATCTGGCGTTAATTCAGTAAATTGTTCTTTATCGTCTATTGTATTGTTATTGGCCACTTCAACAGGGGCTTGATAAGCTTGGCTTTCTTTTGAGTATTCTAACCCGTCTAACATTAAGGTTTCACGTCTAGGGCCATTTTTAATAATTACCCTATCTGCAAAGACTTCAACTAAGCTTGCGTTTGTACCATCAATTTCGTCGTCAATGCCATAGGTATTTTGTGAACCACGGTTTTCAATAATGGCTGCACCAATGCCAGGCTCGTCAGTTTCGACGACACCGGTAAGGGTTAAGTTCAAACGAGTTTCAGGAGCCTCTGTGATTTCTTGTTTAACAGGCGTACTTTCTTTTGCTGTTAAATCGCCAAACAGGTTTAAACTTTTTAGTTGCGACAAACTCACCCGTGAACTTGAATTATTCGAATTATTACCTGTTTGACTCGTTTGAAAACTAGGTTTAGCTGTCGATTCCGGCTCAGGAATCAGCCGCCAAGTCATCTGTGCGAGAAAAGCCAAAAGATACAAAACTAACAAAATAACCACCAACAGATTAATCTGTGATTGATATTTGCTAATTTGCAGCCATATTTGACTTAAGTTTGTACTACTAAGGCTCATCTTTTACCACTTCTTGGTCGATTATTGTCGCTAAACGGGGACAATGATAACCAGTAGATTAGAGGGTCACAACTATTAAAGATTAACATTACCATATAATTACAGTTCAAAGGTTTTTAAGCTTACGCGCAATAGGCTCTATATATGAAGAATAAGACAGACAACAAAAACACTGAAATAGTTCGCTTGGATAAGTGGCTTTGGGCTGCACGGTTTTTTAAAACCCGATCTTTAGCTCGAGACATGGTGCAATCTGGCAAGGTGCAATATAATGGACAACGAGCAAAGGCCAGTCGAAGTGTCGAATTGGGTGCGACAATTGTGCTCCCTGCCGGATTCGATAGCAAGGAAGTAATTGTTGAAGGGTTAAGTGACAAACGAGTCAGTGCTCCCCAAGCTCAATTACTTTATGGGGAAACCGAAAAAAGTATCGCGCAACGTGAAAAAAATGCAGAAGCGCGAAAATTAAGCGCATTTCATAGTCCGCGACCTGAAAGTCGACCGGATAAAAAGCAACGTCGCAAAATTATTCAATTTAAACAGCAGTAAGAGAAAGTTATGTCCCATTTTGATCAGTTACATCGTTATGTCTTTACCAACGCCAATGTACGCGGTGAACTTGTCCAACTAGAAAACAGTTATCAAGAAATTCTGGATTCGCAGCAGTATCCTGCTGTTATTCAAAAGTTGCTCGGCGAACTAATGGCAGCGGCATCTCTTCTAACTGCAACCTTAAAGTTCAAAGGTGAAATTGCCCTGCAATTGCAAAGTGAAGGCTGTATCAAATATGCGGTAATCAATGGCACTCACGATCAAAAGTTACGTGGTGTGGCTAGGTGGGATAGTGATGTAAAAGAACTGCCTGCATCCCTTACCGATTTGTTACCTAAAGGTGTATTGGTAATTACCATTACCCCTGAAGAAGGGGAGCGCTATCAGGGAATAGTCGCTGTAGACAAGCCAACCTTATCTGAATGTCTTGAAGGGTACTTTAGCCAATCTGAGCAATTACCTACTAAGGTTATTTTAAAAACCTCTGCAAGTGATGGTGTAAATAGAGCGGGTGGTTTGTTTCTGCAGGTTTTACCCACAAGCAGCGAAATGACTAACGAATCTGAACATGAGGAATTCGCTCATTTAAGTACTATCAGCCAAACTATTACCGCAGAAGAGTTGTTAGGTTTACCCGCCACTGATGTATTGCACCGACTTTATCACCAGGAAGAAGTTGAACTTTATCCGCCTCAAGAGGTTAAATTCTCTTGTAGTTGCAGCAAAGAGCGAAGTGCCGCGGCAATCGCCAATGTTGATAAACAAGAGTTACTAAATATTGTCGCAGAAGATGGTGCTGTTAGATTGAATTGTCAGTACTGCCATAAAGAATACAGCTTCGATGCCGTAGATGTGGAATCTATCCATAACGGCGCATATGCAGCCCCAAAGCAAACGCAATAATTTGGTGCGGCTGCAAATCATCTGACCGTCGCCTAGACCAAAAGTAAAGCTGATAAAGTCCAAAGTATAGCTGCGCATGTGGCAGCTATGCTTGCGGGTATTATTTGCGACTTAACATGATCCATTAAATCACAACCTGTGGTCATCGCACTTAATATAGTTGTATCCGAAATAGGCGAACATTGATCACCGTATACACTACCATTCAACACAGTGGCGAAACAAATTGCCATGAAGATTTCTGGGTGAGCAACTCCTTGATTGATCCCAATTGCCCACGCCAACGGCATGGCTAAAGGGAATGCAATTGCGTATGTTCCCCAACTTGTACCAGTTGAAAATGCTATAATCATAGTTAAAATTTGAAGAATAATCGGTAATATCCAAAATGGTATTTGATGGTCAAGCAAATCGATCAAAAATAAACCGCCACCAATTTCTTTATTGATACCGCCAATGGTAATTGCTAATACCAACAATACAGAAGCAACAACCACAGATTTAAGGCCATTGCCGATACCACCAAGCAATTCGTCTAACGTCATTCCTTTTGCTAACGCCATGACACAAGACAAGCAAAGTGCTGTCGCGAATGCCCAATTCACTTTTGGCGAGCCTAAAGTAATAAACGTCAATACTGCGATAGAAATTAAAGTGACCAATGGCACTACAAATTCATAAACGCTAGGCGAATAATGGCTGGGAACTTCAGATTTTTGTACTCCTTGGTTCTTTATTGGATGAGCATCTTTAGCGTTGAGTCTGCCAGTATTGAGCGCCCGTAAACGGGCAATACGGATGCGGCTGCCGCAATGCCAGGTAACGTTGAAGCACAATAAGAGCGTACCCAATACCGCGAGAACTCCATAGAAGCTAAAAGGGATACTGGTGAAGAAAAAGCGGATACGATCAGATTCAGTCGCAAGAAAAGCGACTCCAGGTACAAATATTAAAGATTGCACATAAACTGGCCACGCATTAAAGGCTAAGACCGACGCAATAGGCGATGCCGTTGAATCGACAATATAGCTCATTTCTTCGTGGCTGACTTTTGCTTCATCGGCGAAAGGCTTAACTGTTGTTCCCACTAATACTGTGCTAATTGTTCCTCCTTGAAAAAAGAATACACCTAGTATCCAAGTAATCAATTTCGCCGATCGAGGTCCTTTCACAAAGTGTCGGGTCATCGCCTGAGCAAACGCTTGTGCGGCCCCTGTCCGAGTCCAAACACCCATTAAACCGCCAAGCAACCAAAGGTACAATAAAACAATAGTCGCAGCGCTATCTGAGGCGATACTAGGTAACAGGACTTTATCGGTAATATCATAACGGCCTAACATAACTGCGCCGATAATTATGCCCCCTAGTAGAGCTGGGATCGGTTGTTTGGTAAGCAAACATAATGCAATAGCAATAATAGCGGGTAATAACGACCAAATACCAAAATGGAACGCGGTTTTGAGCAACACCCGTTGTTGGTCGGGCATCTTTACCCATTGCTCTGATAACGCCGGCTTACCATATTGATCTAAAGCGCTTTGTCGCAGAGGAGAAAACTGGTAATTAACTATTTCCTTGACTTCAAACTCATGATTATTGATTTTGTAAACTAGTTCACCCGCAACATTTTTATAGGTTGGGTAAGAGTGTTGCTGTTCTACCCAATTGGGTGTGATTGAAGTATTGATATAAAACGCGCAGAACAAAGCCAGAATGAATAGATAAAGGGCGAATTTATTATAATGCATGAGGAATAAAACAACGGATATGTCTAGTTATGAATTAAATAAAGCCTATCACAGCAACATAATATCAAGACCTCACAAATTGCCTCCTAATCATAACTACAGGTTATAACTTGGAGGCTTATTTTGTGGTTTGCCTATTTAGCTATTTGCGTGTTTTTAACGATTAAGGTGCATTAAATAGTTTCGAGAAAAACAGACTGTTTAGAAATAGTTTTTCAGTACCATAAAAGTATCCACGAAAATTTGGGTCATCTGTAAATAAGATAACACTACCTTTGCCTTTTCTTTCTGCTACTAAGCTACTTTTTCCTGCTAATTGTTGTTGATTTTCAGCCGAAGCGTAACCACTCAATAATGACTTTTGCGTAATTTTTATCACACTGGCGTAGGGATTTTGCGGCGGTTCAAATGCTAAAAGACCGCTACGCTGACTGGCAATCTCTCGGCGAGTATATCCGTAACCCAATGGGTGACTAATATCTAAATCGCCAGCCATTACCGCGCCGCCGATAATACCTTGCGCCTTAACCATTGCCTTGGCCGAATAATCAATTCGCGGTTGTGAGGCCAATTTTCCCTTGCCAATCTCAGCCACTTTAATATCCAGTAAATTAATTCCTGCCCAGCGAGCACCGTCTCCAATGCCTACTAGTGAGCCACCCTTTCTCACCCAGGTCGAAATCTTCTCTTGTAACGAATTACTAATATCCGAATATTTTCCGTCCGCCATGACTAGGTGGGTATAGACTGATAAGTCAGCGCTAGTAAGTTTACTTTTGTCTATCAAAACAACAGGCATATGCATACGTTTGTCTAGTAAGTGCCAAACCTCACCAGCTTGATAAGGTGACATACCCGAGCCAATAACAAGTGCGACTTTTGGTAGAGTAACGGCATCTATACTATTACTGCCTAAATCCATGCCAATGCTGGTGGTGTGGGAACTGTTTAATGCATAGGTTGCTACGCCATCTTGAATGGCAGCCTGCTGCATTATTTTATACAAATTTTCGCTAGATAGATGTGAATTAGCACCTATGTGTTTGATCACCGGTACTATGACACTTCCCCGTCCAAATGATTGAAGACCTTTATCGGTTTGGGTCTTAAAAGGTGCAGTGGCAATTCGAGGTAGATATCCCTGCTGAAGTAGCGTATTGAGTACCTTCGGCGCGTTGTAGTGGCTCCAATCAAACACATAGGCAACACCCGCTTTACTTGGCGGTTGCTGTGCTGGAAACGCAACGGTAATTGCTGAGCCCGTTTTATATCTAGTGCGAGTGAGAGGTTCGAAGTCAATCCCAAAAGCAAGAGGCAATGTCCATCCAGAGACATCATAGAAGGTATTATTTTCAAACGTAGTTATCTTTGAAAATACGCCTTTAAGCATTCGGTAATTGTCTTGCTCTGACTCAACGATAAATGCTTCGTCTTTGCGATACGTTTTACCGTTCACTTCGTAATCTTTAGTAAGCGGTTTAACCTGGATTTTATTGCGAGTTAACAGTTGATTAAAATGGAACAATCTAACGGGATCTTCAGGGGCACTATAGATATATGCTTTAATGTCATCTTGCTTGGCCATTTTCACCGAGTTGCTCGCAAATTCTTGTTGAAATGCAAGCAAGGCTTGGCGCTTTTCACTGGCATTCTTGAGAAGAGCTAAAGCCACGTGGTAATAAGTGCGAATATTTTCTTCAAATGACAATATTCCTCTAGGTGTTTCGAGTAGGCCAGCCGAGCTTGCCTGTTCAAAAAGTATTCCTAAGCTGCCAAACAAATGAGGATATGTTGCGCCTTTTCCTAAATAAAAATTGTCATAAGATTCTTGATTAAAATAGAGCTGCGCTTCACTGTCTAAGAAGTCTCGCGGTCCCTGCACTACATCACTAAGTAGTTTCATGGCCTGCTTATTAATCAGAGGATGCACACGATCCGGTGCGCCAGGGTGAAAATAGAATGACTTGTATGAGCGCATTTCATGAAAGTCTGCAACTATGTTTGGTCGCCATTGATGGAACTTATTGACCCAACTTACTGGTTCAGGTTGTTGCTGTAACATCCATTGTCGATTTAAATCAAACCAGTAATGATTAGTTCTACCTGAGGGCCAAGGAGCGCCATGTAAAGCATGATTAGGATCGGTTATCGAAACATTGGATGAATATTGCCAATTCCATGTCGCCTCTCGGTTATTGCCATCTGGATTAAAGCTGGCAGTTAGCAGAATGACACTGTTTTGCAGTAAGTTATCAATCTCTTCTCCTTGCGCCGCAGCTAAATGATATGCAATGGGTAGCGCTGAATCTGTTGAGCTGACTTCGCCACCGTGCACACCAAAATTAATCCAGCTAATTACCGGCATATCTGCACTGATGGTGCTTTTCCCTTTGGGAGTTTGTATGGCCATATGGTTTGCTTGAATTTGCTGTAGGTTGGCCATGTTTTGTGGTGATGTTATTGTTAAAGTAACGATTGGTCGGTTTTCATTACTATAGCCAATTATTTCATATTTGACTCGCTCAGATTGCGCAGCTAACTGACGAAAGTAGGCCGTCATCATGTTGTTCTGAACCATCTTTTGGCCTAACCCATGACCGAGAAAATCTTCAGGTGTAGTGATACTAGGATCAAAAACCGCTGAAGGAGCGAAAAAGCCGTTAGCCTTAGGTGCAGCATTGACCGTATGACTAATAGAAGCGGCAAATAAAAGCACAACACTGACGAGCGCTAAAAAGAAGTTCTGCATGGTAATTTTACCTTGATACTGAAGATTGACGGATGGGTAGCCCTGCTAAGGTTTGATTAACAACACTTTGTTCAATGACAAGTTGGCCATTCACTATTAACCATTCTACTCCTTCGCTAAGTTCGGTAGGCTGCAAGTAGCTCGCTTTTTCTTGATAAGTCTCAGGATTAAATATGACGATATCGGCAATGTAACCTGCTTTTAATTCTCCTCTACCTGTTAATCCAAAGGATTTAGCGGCTAAATAACTACTGCGTTGAATAAACTCTTGGATGTTCAACCAGCCTTTTTCTTTCACATATTCACGGAACTTCTTCGGGAAAGTTCCATATTTTCGAGGATGGCCAGTACTGCCATCTGAAGATGTCATTACCCAAGGCTGCGTCATATAAGCTTTCATATCTTGTTCAGACATATTAAAACTAGCCACTCGAGCATTGCCCTGAAGAATAATTTGACGGGCTGCATCAATGGGCTCAACTTCCCATAAACTGGCTACTTCAGCTAGATTTTTTCCACGTATGTCAGGGCGTTTAGGATCACTAATAAGTAATGACTTTGCACCACCTCTGCGTCTTAAATTCTCTGCCATTTCTAATTTTAATGATGGCCACAAAGTGTCATCTTCCATTCGTGCAAGATATGCTTCTTTGCTACCTGCCATTATATATCTTGGCACCAAACTGCCGGCCACACTGGTACCTGATGCACGCCAAGGATATTGATCTGCAGTTACGTCTATGCCTTGTTGTCGAGCTTCATCTATTAATTGAATAACGGTTTCGCTTTTTCCCCACACGTCAACGCCCAACGATTTGATATGAGCAACGTGCACCGGAATATCAGCCTGTTGACCAATTTGGATAACTTCTTTAATCGCGTTAACTAGCCCGATGCTGTAACTACTTTCATCGCGAATATGGCTGTCATAGGCTCCGTTATATCGTGCTGCGACTTTTGCTAACTCTACCACTTCACTGGTCATCGCGTAGTTTCCGGGTACGTAGTAGAGGCCTGTAGAAAGTCCTAAGGCTCCAGCTTTCATTGCTTGTTCCACTAAGTCTTCCATTTGCTCAAGTTCAGCATCTGTTGGGATGCGATCTTCTATACCCATGACCGCTTTACGAATTGAACCGTGGCCTACATAGAGAGCTACATTCGTACCTATTCCTTGTTGCTCATATTGGTTAAACTTTGCTGCAACATCAACACTTCCACCACCATCGACATTGCAAAAAACTGTAGTTACACCTTGTGTGGTGTAGTTCATATTTGTATTTGGGGAGTCTTCACCAAAATCATTGCAGGCATGAGTATGAGTATCAATAAAGCCTGGCGCGATGATGTTATCACCGGCATCTATATTGTGTTTTGCAATAATATGCGCAGGCATTTCGTCGCTGATGAAAGATATATTGCCCTTATCAATGCCGATATAACCTGAAAAAGGGGGTTGCTCATTACCACTATAAATATTTTTACCTGTGATAATAATGTCGATTGATTCAGATTTTTGCGTGCAAGCGGCACAAGATGTGAGAGCTACAAATGTTATTGAAAAGAACCGCAGTCGCCAATTGTTATACATTTTATGGGGTACTCTATAGTGAAAAAGGGCGACTAAGTCGCCCGATAAAAGTGTAAAAAACGCAGCTTAATCGAAGCTCATGCTTAAATTAACATAGAAATAACGTCCTTCAGCACTGTGTAGACTGGCTTCATAACCATAGGTTTCATCAGCCAATGGTGGTGCTTTATCGAATAGGTTACGAACACCTAAACGCATTTTGGTACCTTCTAATGAGCCTTGATCAAAAGTATATTGGCCATAGACGCTGAAGGTTGTCCAGCTATCGACTGTCCAAAATTCACCAGTGTTATCATTAACTGCACTGGTATCGTAGAACTCACCGACATATTTGCCGTAGATACCAGCTCCCCAATTGTTATAACGCCACGTAATTGTGCTACTTGCTTGCCATTCAGGTCGACCATCTAATTGAATTAAATCACCTACGTCGTCTAGGGTTAAGCCTAGCTCTTGCAAATTTGCGGATTCAGCATCAATTGATTGATAGGCTTTTAATAACTTAGCGGCGTTAAATTTGAATGAGAAGTCACCAATACTGGTGTTGTTTAACTTATAGTACGCGCCAACATCCAGACCTTCAGTCACACGGGAGTCTAGGTTTTCAAATAAACCGATAATTTCAGTCATATCACCAACAGCTTCTAATCCGGAACCTTCATAAAAAGCGATGTCATCTGCATTCACTTCAGCACGAATAACGTTAGGATTAGAGCTACCATTTAAGCGCTGGTAATAATCCAGATCAGCGATATTTTGATAAGAGCGAATGCCAATTAGGTCTTCTTGCTCTATGCGCCAATAATCTGTGGTCAATGTTAAATTATCGACAAATTCAGGTGTGAAAACCAATCCTAAGCCGTAATTGTAGTCTTTTTCTGGATCAAGTTCAGTGTTACCCAAACGAATGTTCTCAGCACTATCACCACTGCTACATTGGCTGATACTGTCTAACTCACCTTTATTGATTTGTGCTTGGCAACGGTAGTAGTCGACAGGGTAGTTAACTCGGGTAGTACTTGCTGTGTGCAGTTGTTCTAAGTTCGGCGCACGGAATCCTTCAGCATATGAGCCGCGAATTTGCAGTGATTCCACTGGATACCAACTTAGCACGGCTTTCGGTTTGAAAACATCTCCAACATCATTATAGCGTTCATAACGACCGGCTACTTGGAAATCTAGTTTATGCACTAATGGGATTTCCATTTCTGGACTGACTAACGGACCTGCAAATTCCACAAAAGCTGAAATTACGCTTCGTGACCCATCTGAATTAGGTTGCCCACTTGAGCCCATTACATCGGATGCATACGCTAATCCTGTCACACTATCTGTGTAGACAGTTGTGCCGTTTAATCTATCATCATAGTTATTTTCGAAGCTTTCATAGCGTACTTCTGTTCCAAAAGCAGCCCCAACGTTACCTGCTGGTAAGCTAAATAGATTCGCGTTAGAAAATTTGAAATCAACTAAACCTAGTGATGTTTCACCAGAGCGACTGACATCGATAAGAAAGCTATCGATAGTCTCTTGTGAGTTACAGGTTGCTCCACAGAAGGTGTTATATGCACTTTCATCAAGACGATTTACTGCGTCTTGAAACAAACTAAGGCTGATACGATTATGGGTGGTATCAACCGTTTTCGCTTTTGAATACAAAGCAGCCGAATCCCATTCCCAATCTTTGTACGAACCTGTGGCACCACCTAAAGCACGATAAGATGTATTTTCAACATTGATGGCACGTGCTCCAGCATCCACAACACGGTAGGCGTTAATTTGAACGTCTAGACCTTCAGTGGGGATGTCATATCCAGATACTCTATTTGGACCGCTACCAAGTGGATTCCAGTAAGCTGTACTGGCAATAGTAACAGGTGCTGAGGTAAGCGTTGCCGTTTCTGCACGTTGCGAGTTTGATTCAGCCCAGTAGTAGCCCAACTCACCGTATAAACTCACGTTATCGTTAAGTTCATGATTTAAGTAAACAAAGGTGTTCAAACGCTCAGTTTCAGGAATCATCGTTCGAACGCTGTTGGTATTATAGGCTTGAGTGTTAGTGGTAATACTGCCGCTATCTAGGCATAAACCATTGGCTAGAATACATTGTTGATTGCTATCAGTAGCATCAACAGGTTCAACGTGAAAGCGACCTGCAGATGATGTAAGGTCGGTGACTGACTGAGTAGCATCAAATCTACCCCAAGGCGTTGTAGTAGAAGTGTTTCGGAAATTCGTATCACCTTCCCAATCGGTTCCAACTAAGAAACTGCGTCTATCTGCATCTGCGGCATAGTCGATTTCCGATGCCATCACCTCTGAACCATGGTAATAGTTCACTGCGGTGGTAATGTTAGTCATACCATCGTTAATATCCCAACCAGCTAATGCGTTTAAGTTTAATTTCTCTCTACTGGTATTTTCAGCTTGACCATATTGGACGTCAAATTTATAGCCTGCGAAATCTTTACGCATCTCAGTATTGACTACACCGGCAACGGCATCGGAACCATATATTGCTGCTGCACCGTCGTGTAATATTTCAACTCGATCAATTCCCAGTACTGGGATTGAGTTCATATTTACAGTTGTAACGGGTACTGAATTTTCAGTTTGTGTTCCTGGGTGTTGAACCATTCTTCGGCCGTTAAACAGTACTAGGGTATTACCCGTACCAATACTGCGCAGATTGATTGACGCTACGTCGCCGCGAGACTGATAAACACCGCTGACCACGTCATTACCGTTAAAATTAACATTGCCGTTGCTTGGAATAGATGAAAACAATTCAATCCCAGAAGTTGCACCTATTGCTTCTATATCGCTGGCGTCAATCAGGGTTACTGGCAAAGCACCTGTTATATTAGCGCCCTTAATGCTGGAACCTACAACAATGATTTTTTCTACGTCTTTAGACTGTTCATTGCGATCAATTGTTGAATCAACTTGTTCTAGGGTAGATTGTTGAGATTGCTTTTCGATGGATGAACTATCTTGACCGTCTTGCTGTTCGGCTAAGGCTAGGCCTGAGATGGATAGTGATCCGATAGCCGCGAGTATCGCTATATTTAGCCTACTTCTTCGGTAGTGTGATGTGTTGGTCTTTGACATTATGTGTTTTCCTAGGTTCTTTCCTAAATTACTTAGAAAGTTATTATTTTTGCGCTTACTACACTCTACAATTATGTTTCTCAACACAATTGATAAAAAATCTGGTAGTTATAGCCTGTGGTTATGGGCTAGTGCAGAAAGACTTTCTAATTTCGACTTGGTGAGTATTGTTGATCGCGGTACGCTTAGGTTTGTGTTTTAGTCGTTATGATTCACGACATTTTGATTTCTTAATTTTAAATTAAGAGGCCGCAGCACTGCAAATGTTAATGCTGTCAAAATCACGCTTATGGTATCCTGCGATGAATTCAACTTGGGGAAATTAATGCGTTTACGCCATATCGAAGTATTTCATGCAATCTATACAACGGGTTCAATTACTAACGCCGCGAAATTACTTTATGTATCCCAGCCTTCAGTTTCTAAAGTGTTGTCTCATGCAGAACAACAATTGGGGTTCGATTTATTCCAGCGCAATAAAGGTAAGCTTATTCCAACGAGTGAAGCGAAAACACTTTTTCCGGAGATTGATAAATTATACAAACAGCTTCGTTCGATAAATGCGTTAGCTGAAAATATTCATCGAAGTGATAGTGGTATCATTGATATAGCGCTAACACCTGGTCTTGGTTTTGGCGTTATTCCTCGCTCTATTGCTAAATTCAAAGAAGTACACCCTCAGGTTCAGTTCAAATTACAAACAATGCATAATGATGATGCACTACAGACATTGTTAGAACACAAATGTGACTTAGCGCTGCTGTATTCTTCTCCTCCTTTGCCTGGCATCCAAGAAGTTGAGATAGGAACCAGTGAAGTGGTGATTTTATATCCTAAGGAATCGTTTCCAAAGGATACTCAAGTTGTTAACGTAGAGTCACTTGCTGAGCAAGAACTGATTAGTATTTGGGATAGTGGGCCACTTGGTGATTTAGTCTTAGGTCGCTTCGAGTCTTTGGGAATGGAAACCTACAGTAACATGCAAGTGGATACCTATTACATTGCTGCGAGTTTGGTGGATAAAGGAATGGGCTGTTGCACCATCGACAAGCTGACCGCTATGAGTAATATGACTGACAATGTAGGTGTTTCTCCTTTTAATCCAGCTCTGGATTTCAAAATTAAAGGGTTACATTTAGAAACCAGACCACTGTCACGGATTTGTGAGCACTTTTTGGATTTTGTAAGGGCTGAACTGAAGTTAGTTAATGCTCGATAATAACCTAGAGTTATGACTCACCTAAATCAAACTAATTTAGTTAACACCAAATATCTTTACCATGGAGTGATATCTATTTTAAAGGAATTTTGATGAAAATTAACTATCCGTATTTGCTATTTGTAGGAAACGCTACGGATTCCCTTAGCATTAAAATGGCTCGCAGCGCTGCTGAATGGAGCCCTGAAAAATGTTTAGCTGAATACCGGTTGCCTGGATGCAGCGTAACCACTGGCTGTCCATCGATGGGCATTCAAGAGGCAGTTCAACGGGGCGCTAAAAGCTTTGTACTCGGGTTTGCTAATAGCGGTGGATTCATTGATTCAAATTGGATTCCAACCATACTTGAAGCTATGGATGCTGGAATGGATATAGTTAGTGGTTTACACGACAAGCTCAGTGATATTCCAGAGTTGCAACGTAAGGCTGAAGCACTCAATCTACAACTGATTGATATTCGTCATCCTGTCACGCGTTTTCGAACCGGAACAGGTAAAAAACGCGAAGGTAATCGTCTTTTGACAGTAGGTACAGATTGTTCGGTTGGTAAAATGTACACGTCTCTTAGTCTTACAGAAGAGATTCAGCATCGTCAACTTCCAGCAACCTTCAGAGCAACCGGGCAAAGTGGTATTTTAGTGTCGGGATCAGGCGTTGCCATTGATTGTGTTATTGCCGATTTCATCTCCGGTGCAGCGGAAACCATTAGTCCCAAAAACAGCGCGAATCACTGGGACATCATAGAAGGGCAAGGTTCCTTATCCCATCCCGCTTTTGCGGGGGTAAGCTTAGGGTTATTACATGGTTCTCAACCAGATGCGCTAGTGATTTGCCATGCCCTAGGTCGACACCATATGCGCGGACTGACGCATCAAGCTTTACCTTCTATAGAGCAAACCATAATGCTTAATTTGAGCGCTGCAAAGCTCACAAATCCCCATGCACGGGTGGTCGGTATTGCAGTAAATACTGCTTCTGTTGACGATGAGGCCGCATTACAAATATGTAAAGAGCTCAGTGAACAAACAGGTTTGCCTTGTAGCGATCCAATTCGCCATGGTGTCACCTCGATTGTAGATAATTTGCTATGAGCTTAGATATTCGGGTTGTTTCAGACAGCTTTCCACTGATTACACCTTTTAGGATTTCCCGTGGCGAAAAGACCGCCGCCGATGTGGTAGTCGTTTCTATTTCTGATGGCATACATCAAGGTTGGGCTGAAGCTGTTCCCTATGCTCATTATGGTGAAACAATAAAGAGCGTATGTGCACAAATAGACAATATAAAAAACCAGATTGTCAGTACAGAACAGCAGAACCAATTAAGCAATTTGTTGCCCGCAGGTTCAGCGAGAAATGTTTTAGATTGTGCGCTTTGGGATTTGCGCAGTAACCAACTGCAGTGCAGTGTCGCTGAGTTGGTCAGCATGCCGCAGTTATCGTATTGTCACAGTGCGCAAACTATTAGCATTGATAGTGTTGAGAATATGGCAAAATCCGCCCTTGAGTTAACCGCAAACAAAGTTATTAAAGTGAAGCTTGATGAGGTCGACGTGGTGAAAAGGATGCAGGCGATTCACCGCGTGTGCCCAAACTGTGAGTTTATTGTTGATGCCAATGAAGCGTGGAGTATCGAGTTGTTAGAACAGGTTGTTGAACCTTTACGCGCCTGCAATGTAGCGTTAATTGAGCAACCTTTGCCTAGTGGTAATGACCAGGCCTTGGCTGGTTTTAAGTCTAGTATTCCTATTTGTGCCGACGAATCTTGTCACACCAGCGATGACTTAGAGCGACTACTTCCGTTGTATCAAGCGGTGAACATCAAGCTCGACAAAACCGGTGGATTGACTGAAGCATTAACTTTGTTGCGCCTAGCAAGGCAACAAAACTTTAAAGTTATGGTGGGCTGTATGGTTGGCTCATCTTTGGCTATGGCTCCAGCCTATTTACTGGCCGCCGAAGCAGACTTTGTGGATTTAGATGGCCCCGCCTTAATCGCAAAGGATCGTTCTGGTGGGTTTGGATTTGTTGATGGCAAGATGTCAATAAACACGCAACCATTATGGGGGCAAGGTTAATAATTCTAACCTATACGTCTAGTTCCCCTACAAAAGTGGAAACTACGCTAACTTTCCTATGATAAGACCTCTAATTCATACAGAGGTCTAAAGCTAAATTAAGCCTGACAAAATCAACTCTTGTTTAATGCGCAACTGAGTATATTTGCGGTAAAAGCTGGAGCGTTATTTATAACCGAAGTGGAATTAACATGTAACTCAGCGACTACAAGCGTAAATGGCAGGCAAGCGATGGAAAAGTTTTCGACCTAGGTGATGTTAATTTGCTTGAAAAATAGGTGTCTAGTTATACGGCCATCATTCCAAAGTAGACCAAGCTTAAACACACAGAAAGAAACGAATAATACTGTGAAATCAAAGCACTAGGTTACTTTAGTTAAGAAAATAAATTTATTGTCTTTGAAAATTAGTAATCACTATTGAACGAGCTCGTTATCCAAGAATTCGGCTATTGTTTCGATGGTTAATCAATAGGTAGAGTGACTCTTGCCACAAGGCCACCGTCAGAGTGGTTACTTAGTTCGATGTTTCCTTTATGCAGGGCAACAATTCGTTGAATGATGGCAAGGCCAAGACCAGAACCTCCGCTGCCCCTGGCGGTGTCGCCTTGAGTAAAAGGTTGAAACAAGTTTTCAATATTTTCTTTTGGGATGCCAGGTCCGTAATCTCGGACTTCAAAACACACTTGTTGCTTGGGTTTATCATAACAGCTAGTGATTAGGATATTTTCACTGCCATAACGAAAGGCATTTTCAATGAGATTATCCAATACGCGTTTAATCGCAATCCGTCTTATCATGACCTTTGGCAATTCTGTCAATTGGGTATCGATATGGTAATTTTCTTGAATATTACGAGCTTGGACAACATCTTCGATAAGCTCGTTCAGCGACAGCAACTCTCGACGTTCTCGGGTATCCTGTCGCACATAATGAATAAACTGATCGATAATGTCATTCATATCCTCTATGTCGTGAACGATCCCGTCTTTTATCCATAGTTGTTCGTCGGGAAGCATTTCAGTTGCTAGTCTTATGCGTGTTAATGGTGTGCGCAAGTCGTGGGATATCCCCGCGGTTAATAGTGCTCGATCATCTTCTAATTGTTTAATTCCCTTCGACATTTGATTAAATGCGCTGGTGACTGCAATTAATTCACTTGCGCCTTCTTCTTTTAACGGTGCAGGAACCTTGCCTTTCGCCACCTCTAGCGCTGCCACTTGCAAGGCGTGGATGGGTTTATTCAAGCGACGCACAAAAATCCAACCGCCAGCTACGCTCAACACGCCGATGACAATCAAATAGATTGTTAGCGGGGAAATATCACCTTCGCTAAAACTCGCCATGGGAATGGAGATCCACACTTTTGGATCTTGCGGAGGGTTAACCCAAATTAGGTATGGTTCAGAAACTGAAATCCTAACGTCTGCTTCTCCTCCCAATAAATCGGAAATTTGACGAGAGAAAAATTGATAATAAATAGCTTGTTGCAAGCCACTTTCGACAGCTTGTTTTTCGCTGTAAATGCGAATATTGGTCGCATCGAAAATATGCCGTTGAGTTTGTGGATGGAGATAATCGACTTCTTCCAAAAATACCATATTAATTTGTTTGGCAATTAAGGAATTAATCTGTTGGTAATTGGGTCGAATAAAATAGTAAGTTACTGATAAATATGACACTACTTGGTTGATCAGCAATAACACGCCAATCAATAAGACGGTTTGTCCAAATGCACTTTTAGGAAAGATTCTCACCAGTAGTGTTTCAATCTAGCTAGCATGGCATAACTTCATTTACTGAGCTTCGCCATCGGGAACAAATACATATCCTAATCCCCAAACCGTTTGGATATAGCGAGGGTTGGCAGGATCTATCTCCAACATCCGTCTTAAACGCGATACCTGAACGTCAATACTGCGTTCTAAAGCACTGTAATCTCTACCCCTTGCTAAATTCATGAGTTTATCCCTTGATAGCGGCTCTCTGGGGTGGGTGACTAATGATTTTAATACCGCAAACTCACCACTGGTTAAGGTTAGCGCTTCGCCGTCTGCAAACATTTCCCGTGTGGCGAGGTTTAATTTGTATTGGCCAAACTCCACTATCTGCATTTCCTGGGATGGAGCACCAGGCGCTTCGGTGGTTTTTCGACGCAATACTGCTTTGGCTCGCGCCAGTAATTCTCTGGGGTTAAAAGGTTTCGGCAGATAATCATCTGCGCCCATTTCTAAACCAATGATACGGTCTACTTCGTCGCCTTTTGCGGTCAACATGATAATTGGAATTTCGTTTTCTTTTTGACGCAAACGACGGCATATAGAGAGGCCATCTTCACCAGGTAACATCAGATCCAGTACTAACAGGTGAAAATTTTCACGTTCTAGAAAGCGATCCATTTGTTCAGAGTTGGCCGCTGAACGCACTTGATAACCTTGTTCCACCAAATAGCGTTCTAGCAAGCTACGTAGGCGCATATCATCATCAACAACCAATACTTTCTGTGTTTCTTGTCCCATGTCGACCCTCAAAAGGAAATAATCCGCTAATCACACCACTATAAATGAATACTAGGGAATTCAAAAGATTAGCAAAGTAACAATGTTCAGTGGAGTGTTACAAATTGTTTGTGACGGGTAGTGGGGGCACCGCGTTATGGAGTGATTTTGCTATAGCACACCTAATATTTTATCCATTATCCAATTGGTGTGGCTGGCACTAGTTGCCTGACTGGGATGAACGCTCAACCCGCGTAAATGGTCGGCCATGGCTTGTACAAAAGGGCCTTGAATGGGATCTGGGGTGGGCATCGCCAGGGACTCACTACCATTATTGGTAAAAATACTGGCTGGTTGATCGCCAAATATTGCAAACTCTATACGCCCTTTGCTGCCGAGTATTTGCACTTTGTCTTGATATGAATCACAGGCGAAGTTCCAGCTTCCGATGCCAGTTACACCAGATTCGAACAGCAAGTTGGCAACAATAGCGTCATGGGCTGAATATAAGCCTTGCTGATTGCGGCAAATTCCCTGTGCTTGCCGCACGGGTCCCAACAAAAACGTCATGACGTTTAATCCGTGACTGGCAAGATCATCAAAGTATCCACCGAGGGCAACACTTTTGTCGGTACGCCAGTTGGGTATTTGACGTAAGTCTTTATCTGAAGGGAAGCGGCTATAAAGCCATGAAACTTGTCTAACGGTGCCAATTGTTCCTTTTTCCAAAACATTTTTGAGTGCAACGAAACCGGGCAATGAACGTCGATAATAGGCTATGAAAAGGGGAAGGTTTTGAGACTCAAAGGTGTTCTGTATTTGCTGGCTTTGATTGAAATTCAATGCCATTGGTTTTTCTATGCAGCAAATCTTATTTGCTTTGGCGACTTTCAGCGCTAAATCACAGTGACTATCAGGTGGGGTTGCTATGTAAACAGCGTCTATATTGGGATCATCAATCAACGCTTGTGGGCAAGTATAGTGATGGGGAATGCCGTGGCGAGAAGCAAATTCTGCAGATTTTCCGGGTGAGCGAGCGCTTACTCCATATAATTCAAATCCAGCCACTTGCTGATAGGCAGGGCCGCTTTTCTTTTCGCACACACCACCGCAACCAATCATACCCCAACGAATTGAGTCAGACCGGCTACCCATTATTCTTTGCTAACCCAATCCATTTGGAAGCCTGCTTTACGCTTCCGCTCCAATAGTTCTTCTATCAAGGGGGATAAAATCAATTCCATGGCGAGTCCCATTTTACCGCCTGGTACCACTAAAGTATTGATTCTAGACATGAAAGATCCATCTATCATCTTCAATAAGTAAGGGAAGTCTACAGTCCTCATTTCACGGCGGAACCTTACTACGACAAAGCTTTCGTCTTGAGTTGGAATTTCTCGGGCGCTGAAAGGGTTACTGGTATCTACCGTAGGCACCCGCTGAAAATTAACATGGGTATTTGAAAACTGCGGAGTAATATAGTGAAAGTAGTCTTCCAAACTGCGCACAATACTGCTCATCACAGCTTCGCGAGTATGGCCGCGATCTGTGGTATCGCGAATAATCTTTTGAATCCACTCTAGGTTGACAATAGGCACCATGCCTACCAGCAAATCAACATGCTTAGCGACATCGGCTTCTGGGGTGGTGACACCGCCATGCAATCCTTCATAAAATAATAAATCAGTGTTTTCAGGGAGATCTTGCCAAGGCGTAAAAGTGCCGGGCATCTGATTGAAAGGCACTGCTTCGTCAAAAGTATGCAAATATTGACGATGCTGACCTGTACCTGTTTCACCATATTGAGCAAACAGTTTTTCGAGCATAATAAAGTCGTTGGCTCTTGGTCCAAAATAACTAATATGCCGGCCCTGCTCTTGGGCTTTACGAATTTCAACTTCCATTTCCGGACGTGTGAAACGGTGAAAACTATCGCCCGCAACAGAGGCCGCATTGACAGTTAAATTACGAAATATATGCCTAATGGCATTCGTCGTCGTAGTTGTACCTGCTCCGGAGGAACCTGTTATTGCAATAATTGGGTGTTTTACAGACATATTGAACGTTTCGAGGATTAAGGACCATTAGTTATAAGCAAGGCGAGCCAAATGGTCAAGTCATTTACGCTGGCAAAGTTTAATTCAATTCTGAAATTAAGCTAATTTGGGGTGCTTGAATTTTGGGTGGCTTCACCTGGGGTTATAAACAGTAAACTGGTAGGTTCGTTGCAATGGGCGGTGTGCCAATGACCTTTTGGCACGACGGCAAAGTCACCTTGTTGTTTTAATATTTGTTCTTGGTCTTGCTTCCCCACGCGGATGATTAACTTACATTGTCCAGACAACAAAACCACTAACTCGTCTCCTGTAGGGTGCATTTCCCACGTTTGCCAATTCTCCTTAAAGCTATGGGCTGAGACTAAAGAATGATCTTTAAACCCTGAAAACTCGTGGTCTAGCTGCTGGTAAATACTGTCGCTAACGTCTTTTGTCGCGACTGATAAGTCGGGTTTTATAATAGCAAAGGTCTTTAATAATGTTTTAGCAAGCATCTATATTACCCCGTAGTGACAGGTTATTTTCTGTTGGGTTTGTACTTACCCCAAGTGATACCGATTAATTCCACTAGAAATGCAGAATTCAAGCCGAAGACTAGGAGTCCATTTACGGCACTTAGTGCGCCCATAATTCGCCATTGTTGGCTTAAAATCACATCACCGAATCCAAGTGTTGTGAAGGACGCAATGGCAAAGTACAGTGCCTCTTCCAGCTCAGTAAATTCGCCAACAAACAGAAACGCAAATGCCCATATCCAGGTATTGATAGTGATGCCTAAGACTAACCACAGAACCGATAGTACAATGACAATAGGACTCTTGATGTGCATATAATCTCTGGTTTCAAATTTTCGTATCTGGTCAAAACGAGATGATAATATACCTAAAAATATCACTTGAACGATAATCGTTAAAATGATGATGAACGAACCTAAAACTAACTGGTTAAGCATAATGGTTTGACTTTATATAATACTGAGACATTATAAGTTTATAGATTAAATCAACTATATGCTTTGTGGAAATTGATGCAAGTACTTGAGTGTGTGCTCTTTGATAAGGAATTTACTGCCTGGCATGGTTCCAAGCAGCGAAACTGGTCTGAAAACTGGGAACATCGAGAGCTTATTCAAATTGCTGCGGTTAAAATTCGTATGACCCGTGACTCAGCTTCAATACTGGCTAGTTTCAATGAATTAATACGCCCCACTATTAACCCGCAACTTAGTGATTACATAACAAACTTAACCGGTATTGAACAAGCTATGATTGATGAAATGGGGGTTGATTTTGCTTCTGCATTAAAACAATTCCATCTTTTCTGTAATTAAGGGGATATCCCCGTATTTTCATGGGGCAACGATTTATCTGTGCTACGTCAAAATTGTGAATTATATTCCTTACAACTACCAGATTTTCAACGTGGCTTTCACAATTTGCAGATGATTATTCGCAATTTAGGTTTACAAGGCGTTGAACAGTCAAGTGGTGCTTTGGCTCGTTTCCATGGAATATCACTGCAAGGGCATATTCACAACGCCTTGTATGATGTACGCAGCCTTGCAGCAACGTTAGATATGTGGCTTCGTAAGCGAGCGCTTACTATCGAAAATCTACTTTTTACAGAAGGTAGATAAGTAGAGTTCTTCGACTTTCTTGCGGGCCCACGGCGTTCGCCTAAGGAACTTCAGACTTGAGCTCATACTTGGATTTTCAATAAAGCATTTTACTTTAATTCTCCAACCTAAGCCCTCAAAGCCATACTCTTTATGCAGTGCTTCAAGCATTTTCTTTAGGGTGATGCCATGTAATGGATCACCCTGTTGGCCTGGTTTGCTATCTTTGATATCCAATTTAATTTTGTTCTCTAGCAATGGCGCGATAGGCAATATCGTCGCGATAAAACATACCGTCCCAATTAATCTTATGAACTAAATTATAGGCGTTCTTTTGGGCTTCTGTTACTGAGTTTCCTAAAGCGGTGGCACACAACACTCTGCCACCGTTAGTGGTGACTTTAGCATCCACTAATTTTGTGCCAGCGTGAAATACTTTACCTTCGGTCTGTGAAGCCAGCTCTAGCCCTTGGATCTCTTTCCCTTTAGCATAACTTCCAGGATAACCCCCTGCCGCAAGAACTACCCCTACTGCCGCTCTGGAGTCAAATTCAATATTAGCTTCATCCAGTTTGCCTTTTGTGGCCTGCAAACAAAGGGCAACAATGTCGGATTGCAAACGTAACATAATGGGTTGGGTTTCAGGATCGCCGAATCGACAATTGTATTCAATTACTTTAGGTGTGCCGTCAGCCATAATCATCAAACCAGCATATAAAAAGCCAGAATAAGGATTGCCTTCACTTGCCATTCCTTCAACTGTTGGGTAAATCACTTCGTCCATTATGCGCTGGTGGATTTCTGGGGTGACTACTGGAGCCGGTGAGTATGCTCCCATGCCGCCTGTATTTGGGCCAGTATCGCCATTACCAACTCGTTTGTGATCTTGGCTGGTGGCAAAAGATAGGACATTTTTACCATCTACCATTACGATAAAACTGGCTTCCTCGCCATCCAAAAATTCTTCAATAACCACGCGGCTGCCAGCGTCACCAAAGGCGTTTCCAGCTAACATATCACGAATTGCATCTTCAGCTTCTTGCTCTGTCATTGCTACAATTACACCCTTGCCTGCGGCTAAACCATCGGCTTTAATAACAATGGGCGCGCCTTTTTGTTTCAAATATGCCAATGCAGGTTCAATTTCAGTGAAGTTTTGATACTCACCCGTAGGGATGTTATGACGAGCTAGAAAGTCTTTGGTAAAGGCTTTAGAGCCTTCCAATTGCGCAGCCGCCTTAGACGGTCCAAATATGGTTAAGCCTTTAGCTTGAAATGCATCAACTACACCAAGTACCAAGGGAGCTTCTGGTCCTACTATGGTTAAATCAATGGCATTTTGTTCAGCAAATTCAAGTAATCCGGCGACGTCATCTGCTTGTATATCGACATTGCGCAATTTATCTTCTATTGCGGTACCAGCGTTTCCAGGAGCTACATAAACGGTTTCTACATAGTCATTTTGAGCTGATTTGAATGCTAAAGCATGTTCGCGACCACCGCCGCCAATGATAAGTATTTTCATGAATCGATTATCTTATTAACTGATTGAGTAAGGAGTGGAACTTTATAATGGCAGGAATTGTACAGAATAAACGCGTAAAAAGCGTGTCTAACTGCACGCTTTTTATAGTGAATTTGGTTCTAGGTTATTAAATGACAGTTTATAATTTTGAAAATTCTTGTTTCAGTTGGTATTTGTCATCAGTAACGATAGCTTCAAGGGTGTTGAGACGCTCCTTGATTGCTTTAAGTTCAGCTTCTAAGGCGGTGACATTGCCAGAGCCCGCTTCCAATTTCAATTTTGCATCCATCATTTTTTGTTTATGCCCAAAAACCATGGCCAAAATGACTATGGGTAAAACAAATACTAGTAAAATGTCCATCTATCTTCCTCGTTATGACTGTCGTTGTGTGCTTTGATGTATTTAAAAGCAAATTGAATACCAATCAAAATATATAATAAAAACAGTATGTTGCATATATCTAAATTTATTGTTTTGGTTTCTAGAACGATTTATTAGTCAAAAGTACTACTTAGCTGTGTAATTTGCAAAATTCTTAGCCTGCGGGGCTAAAGCACCCATCTGTAGCCTGGTCTTTAGGCCATGGAATTTAAAATGGGATTCAAATTGCATTTGTCACCGGCAATGTAAAACTGACCCACTAACGGTAATTTAAAATTGACCCACCTGAGGCACAATTGCCACTGATTCTGAAAATGAAGAGGCGGCGTGGATGCAATGTTAGATCAGGAGTCATTA
>NZ_BAAGTF010000017.1:0-80917 GCF_054782055.1 Aliiglaciecola aliphaticivorans | reverse complement strand
TGGAGCGTTATCGATTTGATCAAACGCTGATGCAGCACCACCATAGGTCTTTGCTAGAACTGTAGTGATTGCCGCTGTTAGCGTCGTTTTACCATGGTCAACGTGGCCAATTGTACCGACGTTTACGTGGGGTTTCGTACGTTCAAACTTTTCTTTTGCCATCTTAAATTTTTCCTAGCAAAGTAATTAAAAAAAAACCTAATCAATAAGTTGGGGGGAGAACTGGTGCTGATAGGCAGATTCGAACTGCCGACCTCACCCTTACCAAGGGTGCGCTCTACCAACTGAGCCATATCAGCACTAAATTTGGAGCGAGCAGTGGGAATCGAACCCACATCATCAGCTTGGAAGGCTGAGGTAATAGCCATTATACGATGCTCGCAAACCTATTCTCTATCCACCTTGTTGAAAGTGGTGGCGTGACACATTGCGTCACACCATACACCTGATTAAACTGCAGGTGCACAGTAAAAATGGTGGAGGGGGCAGGATTCGAACCTGCGAAGGCTGAGCCGGCAGATTTACAGTCTGCTCCCGTTGACCGCTTGGGTACCCCTCCAGGATTGATGGTGCCGACTGCCGGAGTCGAACTGGCGACCTACTGATTACAAGTCAGTTGCTCTACCAACTGAGCTAAGTCGGCACTGCATCAAGTGGGTGCGCATTCTAGAGTAATGATCCTAAGGGTGCAAGAGCATATTTGGAAAAAATAAGGAAAAAATGCAGATTTATTTAAATAAATGGTTTAGTTGCCTAAAAAACCTACTGAAGACAAGAAATGGCGAAAATAATTGTGCTTTTTTACAGCAATTTTGAATAAATTTTTTTAAATTATTTTTCAGGAATAAAGCGACTTAATCCCTCTAAAACCAAATCAGGTTTAAATAACACTTTCTCATCAACACAATTTTCTAGTAATTCGCCATCACCGCCACACAAAAATATTCGGTAATCATCGGCATAACGACTAATTAATTTGCGAGTGCTGTGTAAAAATCCTTCTAACATAGCCAATCCTCCCATATTGACACACTCAGGAGTGCTTTTTCCGAGGGTTAAACCATCAGGTGTGTGATTATCACCAAATACTTTAGAAGTTTGACTGGTCACTGCTGTACGCATCAATTTAAAACCTGGGGCTATCCATCCGCCTAAGTGTTGTTCTCCCACTACCAAATCGCAGGTTGCCGCTGTGCCCAGATCTAAAATAGCTACTGGCAATTGGGTATGAAGACGCGCTCCTAATACCGCAAGCCAACGATCAACACCTAGCGTCTGGAACTGCTCATAGGCACAACTAATACCAAAGGCTGACGCTTGAGTAGTGACCTGTTTAAAGGGAACATTATGAGACAAACACAGCTGCTTAATTTTAAGTATTACCTCATCATTTTGCACACTGGCGGCGATTACATATTCAGCACTGCTAATTTGGCTTTTTAAATTTTCAATAGAATCACATACTTGAGTTGCTATTTTTGCACCTAAAGGATCAACTGCAGCGTACTTAATCCGGCTATTACCAACATCTATCAGTAATCGATTATGCGGGCCGGACACTGATTTCGCCTCCATGGTAAGTTTCGATTTTTCCGTCTCTTTCAAGCAAAAGAGCCCCGTCGTTATCAATCCCCTTCACTTTGCCAAACACACATTGATTACCAATCATTAATTTCACAGGTTTGTTGTAGAAGTAATCCAAATCCGCCCACTGACTAATGAAAGGTGTTAAACCTTTAGTTTCAAATATAACTAGTGCTTTGATTAACTCATCGATCAACGTTGCCGCGAGTTTATTACGGTCAATAACCAAACCTGTTGCTTGCGCCAAATCTATCCAAGGCTGATCAATTTCTAAGTCTTTGGTAGGTAAATCAATATTCAACCCTATCCCTAGAATACAATCACAGGCAGAGCCCATTTGCCCTTCCACTTCAACTAAAATACCTGCAAGCTTTTTATCTTGAAGATAAACATCGTTTGGCCATTTAAGCATTGCGCCTTTTACAGAAAGCGTTTGCAATGCCCTCACTACAGCAATACCTATTACTAAACTTAACCCGTTGATTGCCTGATATCCACCAGCAAAAGACCAGAACATCGACATATAAATACTAGAGCCATAGGGAGACACCCAAGTGCGTCCTCTTCGTCCTCTACCGGCTGTCTGGGCCTCAGCTAAACACACATAACCGTTGCTCGGAGTAACCTTCATATCTCTGATAAATTGATTGGTTGAATCGATAACATTTTGCACGTTAATTTGGGACTGCATGATTTGTGGTAATAACTGCGCAATTTTACGATGTTCTAATAAGGTTAAGGGTTTAGCTAATCGATAGCCTTTTCCTGTCACACTGAATATATCCAAACCTAAATCACATAGGCCTTTGATGTGTTTTGAAACAGCCGCTCGGCTCAATCCGAGTTCCTTGCCTAACACCTCTCCTGAATGGAATTGTCCGTCAGCCAAACGTTGCAAAATTAGGGTACGCGAAAAATTAAAGGTCACAGCTTTACCAACCCTTTGTTACCGATTAAATTGACTTCATTTTCTAAGTGGATAGAAAAAGTGCTTTCTACCTTAGCTTGAATATGACGGGCCATCTCTAACAACTCAGCGCCACTGCCTGTGCCATTGTTAGTAAGTACCAGGGGCTGGCTTGGGTGACACTGAATACCACCTATTTGTTTACCCTTTAATCCAAGATGGTCAATTAACCAAGCAGCAGGTACTTTAACGCTATTATGATCCACCGAATAACAGGGTAAATCAGGCCAGTCGCACTGCAAACTTGCAAAATGCTTATTGCTCACTAAAGGGTTTTTAAAAAAGCTACCCGCATTGCCAATATCCTTAGGATCGGGCAGCTTAGCTTGACGAATAGCGACCACTTGCGCAAAGATTTGTTCAGGACTAGGTTGCTTCAGTTTGGCTAACTCGCCGTAGTGATTACATGCTTGCCAGCGTTTGGGAATATGCAGCACTACCTGAGTGATAATAACCTTCCCAGCTAATTGACGTTTGAAAATACTATCTCGGTAACCAAACTTACATTCTTCATTGGCCAGCACCTGTTGTTCGCCGCTGTCAATATCAATACATACAACTTGCTTAATAAATTGATTTAATTCAACACCATATGCACCAATATTCTGTATCGGAGCCGCGCCCACAGAACCCGGAATTAAAGCAAGGTTTTCCAATCCAAAAATACCGTTTTGCATGCAAAAGCAGACTAATTGGTGCCAATTTTCGCCACTATTGACGGTTAATTGAAAATAATCACTAAACTCCTTGATTGTCTTACCCTTGGAGTCCACTTTAATAACAGTACCGTCAAAATCCTCCAGAAAGACACAATTACTGCCTTCGCCTAGGATCCATAATGGTGCGTCAATGCTCTTTAGAATAGAGAAATCATTATCAACTGATATCAATTTTTTACTACGAGCAGATAGCCCAAAAGTGTGCAGGGGTGTGAGTGAATGCAAGGTTGCTTCCAAGATATTTTTGCACAGTTTAACGAAAATAAGCTATGGGTAACAAGTGTTGCGTTTAGTTTGCTCAGATAATTGCTTAGAATTTCAGCTAAATAGGTGCTTTATCCGGCTCAACTCCCCGAAAATAAAAAGCCCGATATGAATCGGGCTTAGTGCATTTTTAACTAGATTATTTATTGGTCTATTTCATGACTTTTTAAAATAAACGCAAATTCTTCTGCGTAATCGCGTAATCTGCCATAGCGACCACTATTGGCAAAATGTCCCGCCCCCATATTAATTCGCATGATAAGCAGGTTGTCATCAGTCTTTAATTCACGCATTTTAGCCGTCCACTTAGCAGGTTCCCAGTATGTTACGCGGGGGTCGTTTATTCCGCCGCTGACCAACATCGGAGGGTATTCCTTAGCTTCAATGTTATCGTAAGGAGAGTAACTTGCGATGAGATCGTATGCCGCAGAGTCTTCTATGGGGTTACCCCACTCTGACCATTCTGGTGGTGTTAACGGCAACGAAGCGTCGAGCATAGTATTGAGTACGTCAACAAAAGGCACGCCGAGAGTGACTGAGCGCCATAACTGTGGAGCTTGATTGGTAACCGCGCCCATTAATTCGCCGCCGGCGCTACGTCCTGAAATAGAAATATTACCCTCAGAGACATAGTTTTCTTTAATTAGATACTCAGCCGCATCAACAAAATCATTAAAGGCATTGTTGCGTTTTTCAAGTTTACCGTCCAAATACCATTGGTACCCCAAGATGTCACTACCGCGAACATGGGCGATGGCGTATGCAAACCCCCGATCCAATAAACTCAGTCTAAGGGTAGAGAAGCCCGGAGGAACCGTGATCCCATACGCCCCGTAACCATAAAGGTGCAATGGTTGTTCACCGTCCTTTTTGAACCCTTTTTTATACACCACTGAAATCGGGATCTCTACACCGTCTCTCGATGGAGCCATAAGACGCTCAGTAACGTACTGAGATTTGTCATAACCAGATGGAATCGACGTTACTTTTCTGGTTTGCAGGTTTTTATCGCTAACCTGATAATCAAACACAGTTTCAGGCGTTACCATAGATTCATAATCAACACGCACAAAGTCTTGTTCAAACTCAGAGCTATTGCCTAGAGCAGCCGAGTAAACTTGCTCAGGGAAAGCGATATCATGGGAGTTTCCCTGATAATCTAAGATTCGAATTTTATCAATTCCTTTTTCTCTGGCCTGCAATGCGATGAATCCCTTAAACGTTTGCATGCCTAATAGATAAAGGTCGTCAGTACCCTCGATTAGTGTCTGCCAATTATCGTAAGAGGGTTGGTCATCATCTACGCTTACAAACCGAAAATTCTTATGAGTATCGTTAGCTAAAAGGTAAAACTTACCATTTGCATGGTCTAGGGTGGCGGAAAATTCTTGTTCCCTGGCAATTAATTTAGTTGGCGTGGCTAACAAATCGTTACTCGGCAACACGTGATATTCAGTAACTTCTCGCTGTCCAGAAGCAAGAATTAAATACTCTTGATCGCTCGAGTAATTAAACCCTAAGAAAAAACCATCATCAGCTTCACTGATTAATATTTTATCCTCAGCTTGGGCACTACCAATTTTGTGAACATTTACACTTGCTGTTCGCCATTTGTCTTTCTCTAATTTGCCATAAATGATCGACTGGCTATCGGCACTGAATGCTACCGAGCCGCTGAGTTCAGTAACTTCATCTGTTAAGTATTTTCCTGTTTGCAGATCAATGATACGCGCTTTGTATCGTTCGGCGCCGTCGGTATTGAAAGAATACACTAACAAGCGGTTATCCGGGCTCACATCCCAGTCACCTAAACTGAAATATTCAAAATCCTTAGCCAATTCAGTTTCATCTAGAATAACGGCTTCTTCACCCGTCGCAATATTTTTGCGACTGCGTGTACGGTATTCTTCCCCCTCGCGATAATACCAACGATATTCGTATCCGTTGTCAATCCACGGAACGGACTCTTCCTGTTCGTTTGTACGTCCTTTGAATTCTTCAAAAATGGTATCAACTAGCGGCTTGTTTGGTGCTAAAAATTGGTCGAAATAGGCATTTTCTTCAGTCAAATAATCAATAATAGGCTTATCATTAACTTCCGGATAGCCGGAGTCTTTAAGCCAGTGGTACGGGTCGTTTAGCGCTTTACCGTGATATTTTGCCGTATAATCTTGTTTAGCAGCCACAGGAGCTGCAACGGTGAGTTGTTTTAATCTGGGATAAGTTTGCATTTCGGGTTCTTTATCGTTTGCACAGGCGGTTAATAATAAAACCGGTGCCAGTATGGTGAGTGCTAAGCGCATTGGTCGAATGTCCCTATTTATTTTTTTTAAACGTTAATAATACGGTGCGTGAAAAAATTTACCAGATAAAATAAGTAACTTATTGTAAACCTAGATTTAAGATCCATTTCGAGACAAAGGAAAGCGCTCAAGAAGCTCATTAATAGCGACAGTCTGTGCTTTAGCTAAACTAGCACTATTGTCGGTTTTAAAGTCGTGATGATTCGTTGCTGACCAAACTAACCTATCGTTTATCAAAACTTTCATACTGACGACAGCCACGGATATTTGATCTGCGCCTATGGGTAAACTCACTCCCCCTCCAATGCTTACTCCACCAGAACGTCCAAAAGAACCGGTGCCAAGGCCGATTGAAAAACTACTGTCGTTTTCTCGGTAATCAATATAGTGGTCGAGTTCTACGAGCGCATCGGTATAACCAACGTCACCTACGAGTTTGTTATTCGCTTCTAAAAACTGCGACACTTGGCTAATAAGACGATTGGCACTCAAGCTGTCTTCTTGGTTTCGAGAGACCACAGAATAACTTTTAAAAGCACCAAAATTGGTATTTTGATCGGTGTCCATCACTATATTGTTTGAGCTACATGCACTGAGCAAACCAAGTCCAATACACAAGATCATGATCTGGCTTAGCTTTTCTGAAAAATTAGTAAATTGGCTTAACATTGGAATTCCTTGGTGTAATCAACTTTCAATTCATTGCACTATGAATTGATTAATACTCGAGGGAAACAAAAATGATCACTATGTATGACCCTAAGTTTAGTCACAAGTTTAGTTGAGTTTCACAAAGGAATACAATCCGCATGTCAGTGAATGACAATACGGATTGGTATATTAGGCTATTTTAAAGCGGTTTAAGAGGCGCTTAATTCGGCTTGTAATTGTTCGGTTGAGGACTTTTCAGACTGAACGAATTTACGCCATTGCTGCGCCATACCACGACTGGTAGGGTGTTTTTCTGCTTCAGCTAACTGATTTAACGCATCCACATAACGTTTCTGATTAAAGTAGGACATTCCCAATACCAGGTGGGTGGTACCCTGATTCCGTAAACCACCTTTTTCTAATGCCTTTTGGGCACTTTCAATGGCTTCTTCAAATCTATCCATATTTAACAAAATTTGCGCTAGTTGGGCATCCAGTTCACCATCTTCAGATAAGGCAGCAGCAGAGCGCATTACTGGAACTGCTTTTTCATTTTCTTTCGCAAGGGTCCATGTTTGCGCTAAAAACTTCAAGTTACGCAGGTTTTTCTCTAGAACGCCATTCTCCATGGCTTGTTCCATTAATCTGGCACCTTTGTAGGGTACTTGATGATAGTAATAAAGTTGCGCCAAATTGAAAACGTCTGAGGCTTTAGTGATGTAATCACTTTGGTAAGCAGCTTCAAGAATCGCAAGCTGTTTCTTTTCAAACCCTAACTCACCATACATGCCTGCAAGTTGCACCCAATACTCTGGACGATCAAATAGCTTAACCATCTTTTCCAGCACTTTAGTAACTTTTTCAGGCTGCTTTAATTCATAATAAATGGCCCGCTGTAATACATACCAGTTTTCGTCTACCTTATAGCCTTCTTCACTATTTTCTTGCTGCAAAATCGCTTCATTAATATATTCAGATGCGGCTTGATAGTCTTTTTTCTGGTACATAGCTTGCGCTTTAAGCACTAAATTTTTAACCGGTAACTTACCTGGCTGTAACGCTTCCCACCGTTCAAGGTATTCAATGGTTTTGTCGTAGTTACCACGCATCATTTGCAACTGAGCCAAACTAAACAACGTGCTCTGCTCAAATGATTCAGGGATAGGCTGTTGCTCTACAACAGTTTCAAATGACGCTATCGCTTTGTCATAATCTTCCGCATTGTAGTAAATAAAGCCATAGAAATTATGTAGCATAGCCAACTCATAGCTATTCATTGAGCTTTCTTTTGACTTTACTACATCTAATATTTCTAGCGCCTCTTCGGTATTACCTTCATCGGCGACTTTTTGTGCTCTTGCCAATTGGTCGTACACACGAGTACGAAGGGCTGGCGTTCTGCGCGTTTTTCTTTCACTTGCACTGTTATCTTGAGCAACCGCCTTTGGAGCAGTGACAAATGAAGATACCAGTGTAAATGAGCTTGCCAATAAGATGGCTAAAATGCATTGTGTTATTTTCATGCGTGCCTCTTAGTTAACCATCAATCTGGAAAGTAATGCGGTTTTGCACACCAGACACTTCAGCTGGTTCACCATTGACGACTCTCGGTTTATATTTGAATTTCATAGCCGCATCCATCGCCGCTTGATTGAAAATATCCGGAGGCGTAGCTTCGACTACGCGAATGTCTTTTACCGCCCCTAATTTAGATACCGTAAATTCAACAATTACAAAGCCTTCAATACCGCGAGATAACGCTCTGCGCGGGTACACTGGCGCAACTTTAACGATAGGAAGATATTCACCATCACCAGACTCTAGCGCTAATCCCCCACCCAGGGCCACATCGCCACCCACATCAGCTTCAAACGCTATGCCGCTGCCATCAGCATCAGGCGTAGGTGAATCCATTTGCGGTTGTTCCATCTGTGGTGGCGGCTCTTTAGGTGGTGGTGGCTTACGTGGTTTGCGATCTTTTTGCTCCACGGTTTCTTCTTTTTTCAGGCGCACGAAATCAAGTACTGCACCAGGCTTAGGGTCTTCTAACGTCTGGTCACCACTGGCGATAAGCGCTTGCATTAAGAAAAACAAACTTACCGTGATGAAAAACGCCACTACTACTGCCAGAAGGAGTCTTGCCATTATATTTTACTCTTGTGCTGCGATAGAAACGTCGTAGACACCCGCGGCTCGCGATGCATCCATGACTTTAATAAGCGTTTCAGTGGTCGCTTTGCGATCAGCTTGAATCACCACAGTACCTTGTGGGTTTTCGGCTTTTAAGCGTTCAATGTTTGCTTGCACTGCGCGCACGTCGACTCTGCGTTTATTAATCCAAATTTCACCTTTGTCGCTAATTGCCACTAAGATGTTTGCACGATCTTTCTTCACTGCTGTTGCCGCTTCAGGTCGGTTTACATCGATACCTGATTCTTTAACGAATGATGCAGTTACGATAAAGAAGATCAACATGATAAATACGACGTCCAACATCGGTGTCATATCGATTGTTGCTTCTTCTTCTTCAACTAAATTCTGAATTTTTCTCATAAATACTCTTTCTTCACGCAGGCCTAAGCCCTAGCGTTGAATCTCCAATGCATCTTCTAGATGTAAACGTTCGGTTTTTGCAGTTCGCGTTAGCCATGTAGACGCAAATACGCCAGATAACGCCCCGACCATACCAGCCATTGTTGGTATAGTGGCTTGGGAAACCCCTGCGGCCATAGAACGGGCATTACCACCGCCAGACATTGCCATTACATCAAATACCACTATCATTCCCGTTACAGTTCCCATTAGTCCCAATAAAGGACATAGGGCAACTAGTGCCTGAATAATGGGCAAACTGAAACGCAACTTAAGACTGACTCTGGAAATCATTGCCTGTCTAATTTGATGGGCATTCCATGAGTTTCGATCACTCCGAGCTTGCCACGTGGAAATGGTCTGCTTTTTAAATTGCTTATGACCATATGTCACATAGAAAATCCGTTCGAGTATCAAAATCCACATCACGAAAATCAGTGCACCGATTATCAGAAGGATAATCCCACCCGTTTCAGTGAAGTCTCTTATTGATTCAAAGATTTCTACAAACATCGTCTTATGCCTTTGTGCCAGACTGAGTTTCTGCTCTTTCGGCAATGACTCCCGCTGCTTGTTCTTGCAATATCGCTACGATATTTTTGCTTTGGGTATTAAGCAGTGCATAAAGCAGTGTGGTAGGAATTGCGACAACCAAACCTAGAACAGTTGTAATCAATGCCGATGAAATACCGCCGGCCATAATTTTCGGGTCGCCTGTACCAAATAACGTAATTTGTTGGAAGGTCACAATCATACCGGTCACCGTTCCTAGTAATCCACCTAGAGGAGCGACGACTGAAATCATCTTCACAAGCGTTAAGAAACGGCCTAGTTTAGGTACTTCAGCTAAGATTGCCTCGGTCAAATGCAATTCCAGGGCTTCAGTGTCAGCATTTGGATGCTCATCTTTTACTTTAAGCACTCGGCCTAAAGGATTGCCTTCGGAGATTTTGCTAGATTTGAGTTGCGAATTCACTTTCGCACCTACAAGGGTTAGTACTACAAAGCGCCAGAAAGCAACCAAGATACCTACAGCTCCGACAGCAATAATAATGTAACCTACAAGGTCACCTTGATGGATACGTTCTTCAAGACTTGGCGCTTGTACTAGCAAGCCTAAAATAGTGCCGCCTGTTGGATCTAATCCGAAAGAAACCAATTCTCCATCAGAACTTTGTAAAGCTGCTGCGCTGCTTGTATAGCGGTCTGCAGGTTGACGAATTAATTCAGCTACAGTATCAGTTTCGCCTTCGTATTTAAGGTATTTACCGTCAGAAACCAAAGCAAAAGGTCCAACTCGAACCACTTCTTTGTTAACTTTAGCGCCACCCGCTTCAACAACATCGGTAGTGAATTTAGTCACCTTACCTGATTCAGTCATTTCACGCTGAATTTCAAACCACACACGTTCTATTTCTTCAATTGAGGCCAATTTAGAACTAGTCCCCATTGATTGTGCCATCTCATCTAAAAACTCAGAACGACCGGAGATTTGCGCAGAAACCGTTGAGTTATAAAATTTATTCTTGGTGTCACCAGCAACCTGCTGCAACACACCGAATAATTCTTTTAAAGAACCCAGGCGTTTATCTAAAGCGTCATTCAAATCAGCTAATTTGAACTCATTTTCTTCGAATTGTGTTTCTAGCTTCTCTGACGTATTCAACTCACCATTGCGCTTTGAGGTTATGTCTCGTAGCATTTGATCTTGCTCAGCGCGTTTTTGTACAAACTCTTTTTCACGCTGAGTATTCTGTTGGTTCTGTTGATATTGGCCTTGCTCTAATTGTTTAAGCAATGCATCTAAATCTAGTGGTTTACTTTCCTGAGCGAAGGTAGCTCCGGCAAAAGTAGCGACCAAAAGAACAGCAGTATTTCTAAATAATTTTCTCATGGTGTCTACTCTCTTAATCCGTAATCGCAACTGGTAACATCAACAAATCAGGTGCCATTTGTTTCTTGGCCATTCTCAGACCTTTAGTGATTTGGGTGCGGTAGTCAGAAGAAAGAGGTTCCCACTGACGAGTTTGTTTATTCCAAATTCCCTGCATACTTGCATCACGAGTTTGGTATATAAGCGCTGTTCTGCCGATACGCAGGAAGTCCACGTTTCTTTCCTGGCCTTCAATAGTGTGCAAACCAGGATAAGCTTCTAAGGTGCGACCGTAATCCATTTCAACTTGATAAGCTTCCATTACGCGTCTGAATTTTTCTGAAGGAGCAACGTCTGCACGGTCCATCATGTTACGTAGATCAATGATGCGGTTAGCGCGCTCTTCGCCTAAAAACGGCACATCTAATTCCACAAACTGTGCTAATCCATCAATCATGCGAATCATCAAAGGGGTAATCTGACGTTCAATAACACTGACTTCATCAATCGCATTATTTAAATCCAACATTTCCTGTTGTTGATTGGCGATTTGCTTTCGCAGTTGCTCGTTGTAAACCATCAAGCCGTCAATTTCTTTGTTGATAGTTTTAAATTGCTGCAACTTGCTGCCAATTTGATCAGTAATATTGTTGATCTTTGATTGGGAATCAGCGGCAGATTCATTAATTTCAGCTGCGGCATCAACCACAGGTTGCAATTCTTTGTCCTGCTGCGCAACGGCAGCTTGACCAGTCAACAGACTAACGAACAGTGCTGCAGACAATGTTTTTATAAGTTTCATACAATCAAACCCTAGAGTGGAATCGGGTTGGTTTACAACCAACAATAAAATCTGAGGGCAAGGATAGGGGCATAGTGTGACAGTATTATTACAAAACCTAATAGAATGTAGATAACTACCGCCGAATCAAAAAATGAGCTAAATAAGGAACATAAGCAGCTGTTTTTAATAACTAAAGTGTGTTTTCAACTGTTCGTATCTAAAGTTTCATTCGATAAAATCAGAGAGCAAAAAACTATCATCAACAGGTCGTTTTTTACGGTTATGTGACAACTTCGCTGAATTTTTAGGCAACTAACTAGCAAAACCGATAAAAATCAGTAATTTAACAAAAAAGTGAATCACAAAAGCTAACAAACAGAGGTAGCTAAGCAGAGGAATACCAGAACATGATTATTGTGTTAATTTAGGCAATCAGAAGGACAATTGAAGTTCAGCAAACCAATACATGGTAGAGGTTACCTAGCGCAGGTTATAAAATTTCATATAAAAGCAGTCATCTAACTATTTGACTGCTTTCACGTTTAATTTATTACATTAAAAGTGTTTAATTAAGGTCATAGGTTTCTGTATATAAATGGATAGTGGGCCCTTGATCACCGCGCTTAAACTTAGCTCCTTGCTTGGCCACACCATTTTCATCGTAAAATGAATGCCAATCATTGCGCACCAGAGTTCCGTCTTTCATTTTGGAAATTTCCACATGTTGAAGTAAGTATGACTTACCAATAGTGAAGCACTTTTGGTGCGTATTAACCCCTGAAAAACGCGCAAATTCAGGAATCCAATGATAGGTTGCATTGCAACCGGCTACCGTGGAAAGTTCGTCCATTTTGATAGTTTCAAAGGCTTCAGGATCATCACCTTTTCCCCAAAAAGACAAGCCATGCTTTATGTTTTTGAAAGAGTATAAATCTACCTTCAAATTTCCAAAGTCATTACGATATAAGTGCCAAATTTGATTACGGTCGGGTCTGACATCGGGTTGACTGGTTTCATAATAGATCCAATAGCCATCATTGCGTTTATGCCAAATGCGTTGGAAACGTAGTTCGCTTAATCCCCAACGTGGTTCTGCTTTGGCGGCGAGATCTTTATCCCGTTGTTGAACATTTGTAGTAAAGCCTAAATGCCACTGGACGAATTTCTTTAACATTGTGTCGTCTTCAAGATTTTGAGCTTGAGCAGACAACAGTCCTGCTGCAGAGATCACTAAAGTTATCAGTAAGTTTTTTATGATTTTCATAACTATACGCCTTTGTAAATTATTATATATGCTCTGAACATACCAACTGAAAACCATCAGCAGCAGTCTAAATATGAGTAAGCAGCAATTACCCTGATCGGATAATTAAATTTATAGTACACAGCAAAAACACTAAAGCAATGTCATTATGGCAATAGCTCTAGAGATGTTTTCTCTATTTTCTGATGATTAATTGAGGAAAATATACTTAAGAAGAAACGTAAAAAGAACAGCAAAAAAAGTAATTCAGGGGCGCCCTCCCCCCATGGAATAGCAACTTTCAAGGATCAGTAGAGTGGATGATTAAAAGCTAGTCACTATTAAATGCAAGCTAAGTTCCCGAGTAATAATATTCGCAAATTCTAAATCAATTAATAATGTTACAAATTATTAGTACTGACAATCGCTGCCTTTGAAAGTTAGATGATCCATTTTGGGCTAGCTCTCACCAGTATTCACTTCCTAATTCTATTCATTCATTTTGCACAATTTCTGCACATTTGTTTTGTATCTTTACTGTCTATTTAGATACAGCGTATTAATCAACTTCAGAGTATTCGCAGTTGATGCGTGAAAAAATTAAAGGACTTATAATGCTGAAACAATTTCACTCAAACTCTTCCTACACATTGAATAATATTGTAAAACTAAACTTAGTGATTGTTATCTTCGCTTCTTTACTTTGGTTAACCGCTTAATTATTTAGACACCCATAATTTAATAATTATTTAGACACCCATAATTTAAAGATAATTAGTTAGATAATTAGTTAGACACCCAAGTAGATGAATAAGCGATCCTAAAGCCAACCGCTAAAAACAAAACGATGCTCTTTATTATTGCTTTGAATGAGAGTTCGAATAGAAAACTGAAATAATGGGGCTATATAAAGCGATTACATTCTTTTAGCGCGTATTGCAGGCAGCAAAAAATTACCTATGGTTAGGATGATTAAAACAAATTTGGATGTTTTTTTGTTTAGGAGTGTTGTAATAAAGCTTTGGCCTTTGCTATTCCACGTATTCGTTGATGGCCAGTATGCTGTTTAAATTGGTACATCATTTGTTCATTACCTACTGCTGAGTAAAAATGTTTTTCAAACTCTGTAGTAAGCGTAAGCCATTGCTTCGAGTTTAATCCAAGACTTTCTAAAATAGGGCTATACTGCTGTTCAATATAACCAGTTTTGTCTTCTCGAATGCACCTGCCTGTGCAGTCTACGAGTTCACAATAATCAATTAAGCTAAACGCAATACCTTTAGTTGTATCTTGTTTGTGATTTCCCACAAATTGCATCAAGTTTTGAGGTTGTTCACCTTTAATTAAAGCCTGAATACGTTGTTGTATGCTGGTATATTTTGAGGTTTTTGGTGTTTTTCGTAGCTTCGCCCGGATAGGGTTTAGATCTACATAGGCCATGCAGGCGAGGACGGCCGATTCATCTAACAAAGCCTGAGATTTAAATCTACCTTCCCAAAATCGTCCAGTGCACTCATCTTCTTTGTTTGCTTCTCTGGCGATGTATTCATTGAGGTTACGCATGAACCAACTGATGTCGTACAAGCGTTTACGATAGATGTTAATCGTTTCATGTAAAGTGAGTAGCTCACTTTGACTGAGTGACTCGCCATTCATAAATCGTTGACTAAGCAAGGTACCTTTGTGCAGTTGATGCCAACGATACAGGACTTCTTTCGGTGACCAAGTGGCTGCATCTTGTTTATCAACACATAATACAATATGGGTATGATTACTCATGACAGCATAGGCACATACATCAATTGCAAAAACATTGGCCAAATGCATCAAACGCCGCTCTACCCAACCTCGTCTATGTTCATAACTTTGTCCCGTATATTCATCTTCACCGCACAAAAATGAGCGACGAACACACCGGGAAACACAATGGTAATAAGGCGTATCAACAAGACTAATTTGAGATTTACGTGACTGCGGCATAACGAACCATCCATGGTTGTTTTAGTAATCTAAAGCTTAGAACAAATAGAAAAAACTGCCACAACTTCTTGGTTGCCTTATTTAAAGTGGGTGTCTCGTTAAGGATCTGGTGTCTCGTTAAGGATCTACTCATTAAGGCTATTTATAAAATTCTTAGTATGGATGTCCTGAATAAGAGAAGAGGTTGTGCTTAGTTAGTGTACACCCTTCCCTATTTATTTAAGCAAGTTTGGTAAACAACATCCACGCAAAATGGTAATGAAGTTGGTAATACAATCACTTACAAGTTTGGTAATATAATTTATATCGATTGGTTGATATATTGGTTTTCATTGAGTATATTACCATGTAACAATAAGGTAACATCATCTTAACAAGCGAACCGCGACCATATGTCCGCATTAAAAACCAACGGAGAACTCGATATGTCGTTGATATCAGGGAACAACACCAAATTAGTCTATCAAAAAGAGCTTTTTACACTTACCCCCGCCGCAAAATGGGTTAAGGCTGCAATTTTTGCTTCTGTAGCTGGCTCATTTGCGTTTTCAGCAACCGCACAAAATTCACCTACTGAAGATGAAAACAATGCAGACAACGTCGAAGTTATCAATGTCGTTGGTACCCGAAAAACAATTCAAGACCAAATTGCAATAAAACGTGAAGCAACGACTGTTGTAGACGGGTTATCTGCTGAAGATATAGGCGATTTACCAGCACTTTCAATTGGTGAAGCATTAGAGTCGATTACAGGTGCAGCATCTCACCGTGAGAATGGTGGAGCCACTGAAATTACGATTCGTGGTTTAGGTCCCTTTTTAAGCGCCACGCACATAAATGGTCGTGAGGCGACAAATGGTAGTGGTGACCGTTCAGTTAACTTCTCCCAGTTCCCATCAGAGCTAATGAAAAAAGTGGCTATCTATAAAACCCAAGACGCATCTATGATAGAGGGTGGTGTTGCCGGTGTTATAACCCTAGAAACACTTAAACCACTAGATTACGGCAAACAACGTTTTCAAGCTGAAGCAAAACTTAACTATAACCCAGATCAAGCTGACGTCGAGAACTCACTCCAAGGCGATTTGGGCTACCGAGGTACAATAAGTTATGTTGACCAGTTCGACTTTGATAACGGAGCTGCAGTAGGTATAACCGTGGGTTGGCAACGTCAAGATATCAGTCAACCAGAAGCTGAATATCGTAGCTCTAGTCCTTCAGGTTCATCGTTATGGGCTTGTTTAAATGATCCAACAAATACGAATGAAGGATTTTTCCGCGGCGCTGCTAACGACTGTGAAGACCAAGTTAGTGGAAGTAGTAACCAAGGTTACAATTCTGAAATCGATCCTGAGACCGGCAGAGCAATCGATTACGGTACCCCATATGCGTGGACTGGCTCAAGCCGTAGTTTCCGTCAAAACGAAACATCTGATGAAAGGGATGCTTTGTTTTTAGGGTTACAATTTCAACCAAATGAAGCTTGGGATATCAATTTCGACGCACAAATTTCTGATCGCACCCAAGCAGAAGCACGTCACGATTTAATCTTCTTACAGAAACGTGTTACGCCTGGCGTAACCGGAGAGAATTTAATTACTAACAGTGTTGGCGGTATTTTACACTGGGAAGGAGAAGAACGCATTGAATCTGCGGGAGAGCAATTTTCTCGAGAAGAAAACTACCGTGGATATGGTTTAAATGTCGAACATTATGTAAATGACAATCTCACCATTCGTGGCGATATTTCATATTCGCAAACCAAGCGTGAGGAATTACAAATATCCAACCGCGGCAGAACTGCGGGTCGTCCATTCATTTCTTGGGATATGGGTGAACAAATACCGAACTTTACGGTCACCAACTTCGATGTAACTGATATTTCTAATTTTACAGATAGTTTACGCACCCGTCTTGACCGTGAAAACGTTCGGGATAATGAAATTACTTCAGCTAGACTTGACTTCGATTATGCATTAGAAGACGGAGCCTTCACCAGTATTCAAGGTGGATTACGCGTATCTGAACTTTCTTTTGTTCAATACGGTGGAAGTAACGGTAACGGTTCTAGAACCGAGGTTAACTTAGATGAAACCGTAACGAACCCAATCGATGTGCTTGAAAGTTGTCAAATTGACTTTCCTGAATCAGGCTTCTTATCAGGCGTATCTGACGGTGATCTTGTTACCAACGTAGACAGCGACGGTAATGTTAATAGCAGTGGCACTGGCTCTTCATGGGCCACCTATGACAACGTATGCTTCTCACAAGCAGTGGCTGCTTCTGGTGGGGTGGCGTTTGGTTATCCAGATGTAGAGTATGAAAATCAAGGTACAATTGACGTAACTGAGAAAACCTCAGCGGCATACGTTATGGCTAGCTATGATACCGAAATGTTGGGTAAGTTCATCCGAGGTAACTTCGGTGTTCGTGTTGTAAAAACTGAAGTCACATCTGTCGGCTTTAGACAAGGCTATGTGTTTACGCAAGATCCGTTAACTGATTTATGGAGCTCTTCAGTAGCAGGTGATATTGAACGCGCGGTTTCAGAAAGTGATTACACTGAGGTGCTACCTAGTTTCAACTTGGTAGTCGACTATAGCGAAGACATTCTATTTAGAGCAGGGGTTTATCGTGGTATGTCTCGCGCCGATCCTGCGGATTTAAGTTATGACCGCACAATCGAAACCGACGACCAAGCTGAAGCAACTTCACGGGAAGAATTATTAACAGGGGTGAATGGGTCTGGCAATCCAAGCACTAAACCTCTCATGTCATGGAACTACGATGTAGCAGTTGAGTGGTATCCTAATGAAGACTCAATCGTTGCATTTGGTTTTTACTACAAACAATTTAATGGTGGCTTCCAGCAACAAACAGAATTAGAGAGCTTCACCATAGATGGAGTTGAAGTTGGATTACCCATTACCAACTCAGTAACCACTGATACAAGCAGTGACTTATTCGGTTTAGAAATGTCGTTGGCATATCGCTGGGATAATGGATTAGGGGTTAAAATAGGCTACAACTATGCAGACTCAGACTACGAGTTTGAAGATAGCCTTTACGGAGATACTTTCGTTACAGATCTAGACGGTGTAACCACTCAACTAAAAGAAGGCATTGTAGAGCCTGGTAACGTTCCAGGATTCTCAGAACATGTATTCAGCGGGCAAGTCTATTACCAAATCGGTGACTTCGATACTGCTTTAATCTACAAGTATCGTAGCGAGTACTTCCAGCCATATACAAGTAACGGCACCAGACTTCGCTTTGTTGATGAAGCTGGAGTCTGGGAAGCGCGTGCTTCTTATAAAATCAATAAACATTTCCGTGTAAAAGTATCCGCAATTAACTTGTTCAGTGAACCTAAGTCTCAAGATTTCTTCACCATCGGTAATACGGGTGAAGTGAATGACTACGGTCCTCGTTTGTTCGCAGGTATCAGCTTTAAATATTAATCACGCACAATGCATAGTTAGGATACACATGGAAACTGCCAATTTTGTTTGCTAGCTATGCGAAATAAAAGAATAATTTTCAGGAGTAGAAAGCATGTTTAAGAAAAAACTTATACCCCTCGTCGTCATGACAGCCTTAGTAGGTTGTACTGATGGTGATAAGGCTGAGTTGGATGGCAATACTCGCGGAAGTGTCGCAATCTCCGGTAGCGAATTTTTCGCCGGCGCTACACTAACAGCAACGGTTACTGATGCCGATGGAATTGAAAGTCCAATCACTTATGCTTGGTCAACAGGCGTGACAGGCGACACATACACTATTACCGAAGCCGACGAAGGCACGGTTGTCTCGGTGTCTGCTAATTATACTGATAATGCAGGTTTCACCGAAGGAGTGGGTGCATCCACTCCCACGATCAACCCGACACTCAATGTAACAGCTAACGTCGTTAAGGGGCCCGTAAATGGAGCAAGTTGTGACATTTATGCACTAGATGATAGCGGAGCAGCAGTTTCGCCCGCGCAAGCTACTGCGACGACTACAGATACAGGTGAAGTGACTTTTGCGGATGTGCATTTCGAAGGCAACGGACTGATTTCATGTACTGGTGGTACTTATACTGACGAATCTACAGGTGAAACCTTAGATGCGCCTATGCTTAGATCTGTGGTGGATGTAGTTGAAAGTACAATTGATGAGAATGGCGATGTGCAACCACCACCAACCTATGTTGTCTCTCCTTTGACTGAAATGGCTGTTCAATCCTCAGGTTCTAACTTAAATGATTTTGCGACAGTTGTTGAAGGGATTAATGCCCGTTTTGGCATTCGCTTTGATGTCACTGAGATTGCTCCTACCACAGTTGGCGTTGAAGCCCTTGGCGCAGATGGAGCAGAAAATGCCGACAGATACGGTTCTGTATTAGCCCTTTTGTCACAGCTAGATGCTGACGATGGGGATAAAGATTTAGCTGCAATTTTAGCCGACCTAGTTACCGACATCGCAGACGGTACCTATTCTGATACTACCTTAGATGCATTTGAAATGGCACAAACCAACCTGCAAACCACTTCAGAAGTTGCAGGTGACGTTGATGTAAGCCTACTTGACGTAATTGGTGCCGCAATTGGCTACAATAATGATCCCGTTACCGCAATAATAGGTGGAGTGCTAAGTGCGACTGTGCAGAATACTTCAACGGATACGTTTACAGCATCCGCTACTGTCACAGATCCAAACTTTGAAGAAGATGCTTTCATCGAGCAAACAGATGTCGTGCTTGATTATGGTACTTTCAGTATTACCGCAGACGGTGAATGGTCTTATTCAGTCGACACTGCAAATGACACAGTGGCTAGTCTTGAAGTAGGTAACTCCGTCAACGACATTGTTACTATTTCAACAATAGATGGCACCACAGCTGACATTGATGTTCGTATCGCAGCCCTAACTCAAGTGGTTCAGATTTCTGACACCGGTGATGATACTGGTGAAATTAGATTTGGCGTCGATAACTTGCGTCAAGGTAAACTTAGTGCCTCATTTTCTAAAGAAGTCGCCCTGGGTAGTGATGGTAACAACAAAGATGCCTATATTACGCTTTACGGCTCTTCAGGTAGTTCTAGTGAATCACTAATCGATTTACGTATTCAAGGCAGTCAAACTGATGCAGACGGAAATCCGATAGATCCTCGTTTCTTAGTGCGTAACACCGACAGCGACGCTTACCCAGGGATTATGATTACAGCTCCCTTCGTTGAAGAGCAGTTTTATGATGTAGAAATAGCCTGGGATTTAGACGCAACAGAACAACTAACAGTCACTATAGACGGTGAAGTTATTGGAGGTGGCTCGTTCTCAACAGCAGCCGTTGTTGATACAGACTTCACAGATTTAGACCAATGGTTTGCTGACGGCGTACAAGTTATCCAATTTAGATTTGGTGATAACGACAGAACCATACCTTTTGGTTCATTCTATGTTGACAATATTGCGATTTATTCCGATACAGATGGCACCGAAAGTGTCTTTGAAGATGATTTCGAAAGTTATGATATAGGCGAAACTTTAGATAGTGATAGTAGTCTTTACGGTTTAGCTATTTACTCGGAAGTTGCGGTTTTTGACATTGGCGATGGCTCTGCGGAACCCACACCTGCAGCTTTCTTCGATTTAACTGCAACAGTTGCAAGTGATACTTCTGTACCGTTAACAGGTACTGTTAGTGTAATTGATCCAGATGCCGGTGAAGCCTTTATCGTTGAATCCACGATTACAGGCACATATGGCTTGCTAACAATACTAGAAGACGGTTCTTGGACTTATACCCTTGATACTGCCGATCCAACAATCGCAGCCCTTGAAGTAGGCGAACGTGAAACCGACACAATCACCATTGAATCTGTCGACGGAACAACGGCAGAATTGGTTATCACTATTAACGGCACCATAGTGGTTGATACAGGGTCAGACAAAGCCGCAAGAATCACTGATTCTTCCACGGAAGATGCGGGCGAGTTAAGATTTAAACCTGATGATGCCATTGTAAAAGGTAGAATGACTGCAACGGTACACAGAGAAGCAGGCGCTAAAGCTGAAGACCCGTCGGAAGATGCACAAATTGCAATATTCGGTTCTAGTACTAGTACCAGTAACGCAATAGCATATATTTCATTAGATATTAGTGGCGATGATTATGACCTGCGCGCTGATGGTTCTTCTAGTGGTGGCGGTTCTACTGCTGGATTTGCAGAAGGCCAAGATATCGATTTCGAAATATCTTGGGATGCAACCGCTGCAAGCGCTACAGTCGCCCCATTGGTCACCGTGACAATCGACGGAACAGTCGCGTTCGAAGGTGAATTTTCTTCACCCAGTGCTGACCTTTCAGCGGTAAAAGATGGGGTACAAACTGTATTCTTCAGAATTGGCGGTACCAGTGATGTAACGGCCTTTGGTTTGATTGTTGATGACGTTAAGTTGTATTCATCAGACACAGGATCAGAAGTTGAAGTATTTAGTGACGATTTTGAATCCTATACAGTGGGTAACTCCTTAGATCCCAATGCAGATACTGCAGATACTGCACCTATTGCAGATGCAATTGTTGAAGCCAACACCCCATACAATAGCAACTCATTTGAAGCTTTTGTTGTGGAGACGGGAAGCACAGAAGAAAATAGTCAGTATGCAATTATTACTGATTCCTCGACTGAAGATGCGGGAGAATTAAGATATAAGCCGGATGATGCCATTGTAAAAGGCAGAATGACAGCCACAGTGCAAAGAGAAGCCGGTGCTAAAGCTGAAGACCCGTCGGAAGATGCGCAAATAGCAATATTCGGTTCTAGTACTAGTACCAGTAACGCAATAGCATATATTTCATTAGATATTAGTGGCGATGATTATGACCTGCGCGCTGATGGTTCTTCTAGTGGTGGCGGATCAACGGCTGGATTTGCAGAAGGCCAAGATATTGATTTCGAAATATCTTGGGATGCAACCGCTGCAAGCGATACAGTCGCCCCATTGGTCACCGTAACAATCGACGGAATAGTCGCGTTCGAAGGTGAATTCTCTTCACCCAGTGCCGACCTTTCAGCGATAAAAGATGGGGTACAAACTGTATTCTTCAGAATTGGCGGTACCAGCGATGTAACGGCCTTTGGTTTGATTGTTGATGACGTTAAGTTGTATTCATCAGACTCAGGTTCAGAAGTTGAAGTATTTAGTGACGATTTTGAAACCTACACCGTAGGTAACTCCTTAGATCCCAATGCAGATACTGCTGATACCGCACCGATAGCAGGTGCTATTGTCGAAGCCAATACGCCATATAATAGCAACTCATTTGAAGTGGTAGTTGGAGAAAGATAAGTTATAAGGGTGGATAACCTTCACCCGAATTTTAATCAATTAAGAGACCGACGGCTCACCCCGTCGGTCTTTTTTTTGCGCACTAACTTCACCTTGCTAATCGTAATCACAAGCAATGGGGTCTTCACGGTGAGCTATTCATGGGCGCGATGTTAAACCTATTCATGGGTGTCATATTAAGCCACCGATGTTAAGCCACCGCTATCTAAACATGGGTGTCATGTTAAGCCCCACTGTCTCTGTCTAAACATGGGTGTCATGTTAAGCCCCATGGTCGCAGTGGCCTTAAATTGCTCCTTGGATCAACTGCCAATGCAGTTTTACAAGGCGTAAAACAAGATGTATTGGCGGTACGCGTGGATGATAAAGCGTAAATAGCGTTATCAATGTAGTTAGATTAGACAAACGTTTGAATAGGGGGATGAAAGGACTAAGCCCAAACTGTAGACGTTAACCTAGCTCAGAGGTACCAGTTGGATGTTAACTAATGCAAAGAGAAACATAGGAATACGAATAAACGCGGCTTGCTAAGAACAGAAGCTAGCAAATGACCGTTAACTAGTTTGGTTTCTCTCCACTATTTTGATGATCGCCCAACAGCACACCATTTATTACCGTCCCATAACGAGTATGTTGATGGAAGTTATAGAAACCTTCTCGAGTATTTTCAACGCTCCCTGTAAAACGAGGATCTTGAGGCCGTTCGTGACCATTGATAAACCAAGCAAGTTGCCATGCTTCTTCATCGCTCAAACTACCAGGTAAACCTAAAGGCATATTGTTTTTTATAAAGGATGCTGCGGTGAAAACACGTGACATACCGGCCCCCCAATTATAAGAACCGTTACCCCACAACGGTGGAAATACGAGCCGTTCATTTTGCTCAATCCCTTGACCATTGTCACCGTGACACATTGCACATTTAGCCTGGTATAGCTTTTCACCAACAGCATCATTCAAGAATACAGGTTTGGTTTTGCCAAGAGAGCTAAAACCTCGCCCCGCAATATTATTCTCATACATAGGTGCGCCTGTCGCCAACCAAGAATGATATGCAACTAAAGACAGCATATCAGCACTATCATAAGCAGGAGGGATGCCGTTAAGTGAATAAGAAAAACACCCGGCAATCCTCTCCTCTATCGAATTAACATGGCCATTTTTCCCCCGAAAGTCAGGTAAAGTCGTTGCCGCTGGCCAAACTGGAGCAGACCACGCCAATCCACCTTCCCCCATATGACAACTTTTACAACTTAACTGGTTAAATACATACTTCCCGCGAAATTGTTGGGTATTCATAAAAATATCATATCCCTTTAGAATAACTTTCTTAAGTTCGGGATTTATTTTTTTATTCTTTATCAATGATTCAATCGTGGGAGGGTTATGTATATATTGGCCAGGTTTCGCGTCTGGGAGTATTACTCCAGAAACTGACGTTTGTGCCGCAGACACACCGCTGCAACAAAACATTAAGATTAACCCATTAATAATAAGTGATTTTACGCTAGTCATTAATACTACTCTTAGCTTTGGTTGCTTTAGGTTCTAAGCTAGTCAGATAATGCGCAACCGCTTGAATTTGTTCGTCACTTAATCGTTTGGCTATGTTTGACATTAAACCAAGAGGATCATTATTGCGTGTCCCTGTTTTCCAATCTTGTAACTGCTGCATTATGTACGTTGCATGTTGACCAGCAAGCGCCGGAAAAACAGCACCGACACCAGCACTATCGACACCATGACAACTGGCACAGGGTGGTAAATAATTGTGCCAATCACCGCTTTCCACTAAGATTTTTCCAATCCCAGAAGGAGCAACAGTTAAAGCTTCACTCTTAGTCACCGGTAAATTAGCATAATAAGTGGCAACTTCTTCTACCTGTTCTGAGGTGAGATCATTCACATTAGGAGCCATTATCTGGCTGATGCGTCGCCCTTCGATATAATCATTTAACTGTTTAACTAGGTAGCCTTGACTCAAACCGGCCAGACGAGGGAAACCAGCCATTTGATTCCCTTCTCCTTGCATCCCATGACAAGCAGCACATGGCGCGCCACTGCCATCACCAACGTTAGCGATGGCGGCCCCGGAATCCGCATCAGCATAACTTACGGCACTAAATAAACAGAAAAGGGAGAGAGTAATTATGCTTAAAACCTTCAATTACACAGCCTTAAATTTAAATGAAAACCATCGACAATAATATAAAAACACTAGCATAGCGCAGTGTTCGATAGTATTTAAAATACGCCAACAAAAAATACTTAGGCGCTTATAAGTTAGCTATTTCTTACTATTGAGTCAGACGAAAATTCTGACTCAATAATAGACTCACTAGCTTATTGAAAATAACCTATGGGATAAGGGAAATTAGTTAATAACACTTCTTTATCAACAGTTTGGGTTCCCATAATTAGTTACGGATTCAAAGTGTAACCTTGCTGTTGCAATAAGGCGTGCGCCGTCATTGCAGATAAAGTAATTTTGATTCCTGGTACTAATTGATCTTTAGTTATCCCCATCTTTGTAGATGCCTGACCACATAGGAATATTTGTGTATTATTCGCCAATAACTGGCGAATTAAGTCTACATTGATATTGTCTTTTTGGAATTTTTTTTGATAGGCAATGTTATTTAATAAATCGTAGGTCGCTTTACTATGAATAACGGCAGCTAAATGGATGTTTTCTAATTTCACACCATTGCCAACATGCATATTAATGAACCGCGCTAAACTATTAAGACTGCGATTAACTTCCCCAGGCTCGGCTTGGGCCGTAATATCAAAAGCTACATTAAATGTTGCATCAGGTGATATTGGGATCATATCAGCTACTTTTGCAATATCACCATAACCTGTAATCACCGACCCCGGGCCAAACGACTCGGGTCCAGCCAGAGCATGGGTCGATATTATCGCTGATATGGCCATACTCCATACATAGATCCAACTTAACTTCTTCAACATAGTGTTTCCTTTGAAATTTCAAATAATAGATACCAAGTTAACTTGGTAAAATAGGCGCAAAAAATTAATTTACTAAATAACTGTTGGGAATTGACTCTTTTCCCAAGCAATCATCCCCCCAGCAACGGATAATACGCTTGAGTGCCCCATATTTTCCAATGAACGGGCGGCTAAAGCTGAGCGGCCACCACTTCTACAAATTAAATATATATTGCGTTGAGACAAATCATCAAGTGCAAGTGAACTGTCACAATGATGTGAAACAGCAGGATGATCACATAATTTGTTTTCTAATACTCCACGAGGAAAGTTTACCGCCCCTAAAATATGTCCCGCGATGAATTCTTCATGCTCTCTTACGTCAATTAAAATCAATTCAGTTTGTGATAATAAAGTATGTAAATTTTCGACTGATATTTCATCAATCTCTGCTCTAACTTCATTAATATATTGTTGTGCCGATTTCATAGACAAACCTCACAGTTGGTTGATTGGTATTTTCAAATACCGCACTTCATTGGTCTCAGGTGGCGGTAAGCTGCCTGCTCTTACGTTCACTTGAATTGACGGGAGAATAAGGCGAGGCATGCTTAAAGTCGCATCTCTTGATTCTCGCATTTCAATAAAATCAGCCTTAGAGTTACCCGCTTTTACGTGAATGTTAAATTCTCTTTGCTCAGCAACCGTTACAGCGCATTCATGTGTTCTAAGCTCAGTTGGATAGTCGTGACAAACGTAAATTATTGTGTCTTTGGGAAGTGCAAGTATCCGTTGGATCGAATCGTAAAGTGTGGCGGCATCACCGCCAGGAAAGTCACAACGTGCAGTTCCTACATCAGGCATAAACATAGTATCGCCAACAAAGACACATTGATTATTCAACAGGTAAGCAATATCAGCTGGGGTATGACCAGGAACATGCATTATTTTGAATGTCAGACTACCAACGTTAAGTTCGTCACCTTCGTCAAAAAGTCGATCAAACTGTGCTCCGTTAGGCAGGAATTCTTTCTCAAGGTTAAATAAGGCCTTAAAGGTTTTTTGAACTTTTGTAATGTGCTTACCAATACCTATAGAGGCATTATATTTGGCCTTGAAAAATGGAGCTGCTGATAAATGGTCGGCATGTGCATGCGTTTCTAATACCCATTCAACGTTCAATTTAGCTTCATCAATATACTTGGCGATAGCTTCAGCGCTAGTTGTGTGAACACGACCCGCGCTGTACTCGAAATCGAGAACGGGATCGATAACAACGGCTTTACGTGTTGTAGGATCACTAACTACATAAGTGAAGGTTTCACTGTCATTATCTAAAAAGGACTCAACATGAAATTGATTAGACATAATCATTCTCCTATAACTACAATTGAAAAAGAACAGCGACGTCGTAACGCCGCTTCACTCTGCTTTTAGATAGTCGTTGTTACTAATTTAAAGTGCTTTTTTGCTAAAGTACCAATCAACGTAGTTATAGCCTTGACCTTCACGGGAGTTAGCGTCTTCTAACGTGTGCGGAGGAGGAACGATAACTTCTTCTCCACGTTTCCAATTTTCCGGTGTAGCACAACTATTAACATCACTCGTTTGCAACGCATCTACCAAGCGAATAAATTCGTCAACTGCCCGACCGTTACTCATTGGGTAGTAAAGCATTGCTCGTAAAATGCCCTCTGGGTCAATTATGAAGGTAGCGCGTACTGCTGACGTATCGCTAGCGCCTGGCTGAACCATGCCGTAAGACTTAGCCACTCGCATTGACAGGTCTTCAATAATTGGAAATGGAATAGTTACACCAAAATTTTCTTTAATATTACGCATCCAAGCAATGTGAGAGTGGATGCTATCAATTGACAAACCAAGTAACTCTGTGTTCATTTGAGAAAATCTGTCGGCCGCATTCGCGAATCCAATAAATTCAGTTGTACACACAGGTGTAAAATCTGCTGGATGTGAAAAAAGAAGTAACCATTTACCTTTATAGTCAGCTAAAGAACGCTGGCCATGAGTCGTTTTTGCATTAAAGTCCGGTGCTGGCTTGTTTAACTGCGGGAAAGTTACGGTAGCTAGCGCTTGAGTTTCAGTATCAGTTGTCATAATAATCTCCAAAATATTAAATAAGTATATCAAATCTACATTTAAATAATAGGCATTTTAGATATACTTTTAAATTATATTTTTTCGATTCTTCTAATCGATTTTTACGATTAGTAGGAACTAAGGAAATAACAGTAGCTGAGTGACGAACGAATGCTAATTATTCTACATTAATAACATCAAGCTCTAGATGATAAGCTAGCGCACCTTCTCTACCTTGCACTAAGTCAAGCAAGGTATATTGATCAAGTTCGGCAATAAAACGAGAGGTTGCATCTTGAAGAATATGACGCAATTTGCAATCTGGAGAAATTACACATTGATTGGTTGGTGATGCAAAGCATTCGGCTATTGCAACGTTTTCAATGGTCATTCTAAATACTTCCCCAAGATTAATCGCTTCTTTTGGTCTCGCTAATTTAAACCCACCGCTTCGCCCCTTTATTCCTGTTATGTATCCAGATTCAGCGAGCTTCGTCATTACTTTCTTCAAATGGTTGTATGAAATTGCATATGCGTTTGCAATTTCCATTGTAGTAACAAGCTCATTTTCCTTGAGAGCCATATAAGTCAAAGCGCGATAAGTAAAATTAGTAAACGTATTTATTTTCACGGTATACACTTAAAAAAATAAAACCATGGGATTAGTTTACATGCTACAAAACAATAAATACACATCCTAAATACACCTTTTATTTAAATAATTCTGTGCTCAAATTAGCTTGTAACAGACCTATCTGATTAAATAGTGGGGACCTGCGACCATCTTCATTGGCAGACATAGCCTTCATATAATTGACTATTGCATCTTTCGCATCCCCCTGGATACCGGCGAAGGTTTTAGCTTGCTTAAATTACTCGGCACAGACGGTACAGATTTTGGTGCACTCAGTATGGCTAAACATGGGTGTCATGTTAAGCCTCCCTATCATGGGTGTCTTGTTAAGCTTGCCACTATCATGGGTGTCTTGTTAAGCCTTTAATACTGACAATAAATGTGAAAAAAGAGAATCAATTATGGGAATGGGATTCGCGTCTTTTGACAAAGGTTATGATGGGACTTTCAATCAAGAAGTTAAGTGGGTTAAATTACCTTATAACCACATGGAGTACTAAAAAATGAGTTTTCCATACATACAAAAATGCCCTGCAAATATGAGGGCATTTTTACCACTAATTAGATAAGTGACTATCGTTCAGTAAACAGATTAACGTGTATATTAATCACGCTCTACAACTGCGTTGTGGTAAACGTGTTGAACGTCATCGCAGTCTTCTAGCATATCCATAAATTTATCAAACACAGCAACATCCTCACCACTTACAATTGACTCTGTTTGTGGGATGAAGGTGATTTCTTCAGCTTCAAATTCAATATCAGCATTATCTTCAGTCAATGCGGTACGTGTGCTGTTGAATTCAGTATGAGGAGCATACACAGTAACAACGCCGTCTTCACATTCAACCTCGGTCACATCAACATCGGCTTCCATTAGCACTTCTAATACGGCATCTTCATCGTCGCCTTTAAATGCAAAAACAGCTTGATGATCAAACATGTGTCCAACGGTTCCTTCAACACCTAGTTTTGAGCCAGTTTTGGTAAAACAATTACGAACATCGGTGATCGTTCTATTATGATTATCGGTAAGGCAATCAACGATAACCATACAACCACCTGGACCGAAACCTTCATATCGTGCGGGTACATAATCTTCACCCGCACCACCCATTGCTTTATCAATTGCTTTATCAATTACATGGCTTGGCACTTGGTCTTTTTTGGCTTTATCGATAAGTCGTCGTAGGGACAAGTTTGCCTGAGGATCGGTTCCACCGTTTTTCGCTACAACATAAATTTCTTTACCGTATTTAGAGTAAACCTTAGTTTTTGCTCCGGCTGTTTTTGCCATAGAGACTTTACGAACTTCGAACTTTCTTCCCATTATATTTGAGCTCTTTAATCTGAAATTAATAACTTATTCAATGAATTCTACCTAGAGTAGTGGGTCTAGGGCAAATGTTGTGTTGCTAAATAATCGTGAGACTGCATTTCTTTCAATCGACTTAAGCAACGTTGAAACTCGAAATTAAGCTGTCCTTGGCTATAAAGTTGCTCCATTGGAACCGCTGCAGAAATGATTAACTTCACGTTTCGCTCATAAAACTCATCAACCATTGCAATAAATCTTCTCGCGACATCATCAATTTCTTTGCCCATTTGCTCCACATTGGCAAGTAGCACTGTATGGTAACATTGGCTTAACTCCATATAGTCGTTTTGACTCCGAGGACCGTCACATAAAGCCCTAAATTCAAACATAACTATGCCATCTGCATCTTTCAAAGAAGGAATTTTACGCCCTTCTATTTCAATGTCTCGTTTTACACCACCAATTTCAGGGGAGAGCTGGGCGAAGTATTTATCTAAGTTTTGATTCGCTACTTTGTCTAACGGATAGTGGTAGATTTCGGCCTGCTCCAAGGTCCGCATTCTATAATCAACTCCAGAATCTACGTTAACTATTCGACAATTTTGGTTTATTAGTTCAATCGCGGGTAAGAATCGTGCGCGCTGCAAACCATTGCGATACAGTTCATCGGGAATAATATTAGAAGTCGCAACCAAACATATTCCCCTGGCAAAAAGCTCTTCCATCAAGGTTCCCAAAATCATTGCATCGGTTATGTCTGACACAAAAAATTCATCAAAACAGATGACTTTGGTTTCTTTGGCGAAGATATTGGCAACGATTTTAAGAGGATCACTTTTACCACCGAGGGATTTGAGCTCTTCGTGGACTCGATGCATAAATCGATGAAAGTGAATGCGCATTTTATTTTTAAACGGCAAGCAATCGTAAAAAGTATCAACTAAATAAGTTTTACCACGACCTACCCCACCCCAAAAATAGACACCTTGGATGCTTGGTTTATGCATCCCTTTTCCAAACTTACTCGCAAGCTTGACTCGCCAGGTCAGTTTTTTTCTGGGCTGTGTTAGTTCTTCAAAAAGTCGTTGTAATTCTTTTACCGCATTCTCTTGAGCGGCATCGAAATGAAATTCAGGGTCTTTCAGATCCTGTTGGTATTTTTCCCAAGGCGTTTTCATATACATCCGCTAATATTAAAAATTGTTACTAAATCATCTTGATCAAAAAAAAATTGTCCGCATAGTTTGCTAAGCGAGTATGATTAAGTAAAGCATTAATATAATTTGGAGACATTATGGACTGGATAGTAGGGCTATTGCTATTAGTTGTAGGCATCATTTTTGGTTTTTTTATATCAAAATTCTTTGTTGAACGAAAACTAGCGCAGCAAACTTCGAAACAGGATGAGAATACAGCGAAAGAAATTATGGCGCAAAACGCTTCTGATCACATCAATCAAACTCGCGATATTGTGACTGCTTTACAAAATCAGTGTGAAGGCTTATCAGAACAGTTGGATGCGTTTGAAAGTGCAATAGAAAGAAGTCAATCGGATGACGACGATAAGCTTACTTACTTTGGTGAACAAGCATCGGTTTACATTGGTCATCAACAATCTAAACACAAACGTAAGTCGGAAAACACAGAGTTTCAACCCAAAGACTTTTCTGGCGAACGCACGGGATTGTTCACTGACGCAAAAAATAAGCAAGTCGTCGACGAGAAGTAATTTAATCTGAACTTTGCACACCAATGTTAGGTCATTTGATTAAATGACCTAAACTAGGGATAAGTAGGGTAACTCGATATTTATCTTTTTTGTTTACAGCCGTATGTTTATAGAGGCCTTACTCTTTGAGCTTGTTGGCTAACCCAACAGCATTGATGAATGGCAATAAGAGTCTTTTTAGGTAACGCTTCTTATCCCGAGTTTAGGTTAACTACGTTAATTTGATTTTTAGTTGAATTCTTTGGAGACAAATCTACGATGAAAAAAGTTGTTAATCGTTTAGTACTTACCACCGCCATTATTGTTGGGACGGCCTCTATAGGTATGTCGGCTAATGCCGCTTTACCATTCTTCTCTTCAGACAAAAATGAGGTGCCAACCCTAGCACCTATGTTAGAAGAAACCACCCCAGCTATTGTCAGCATCGCAGTGGAAGGTACACAAGTATCAAGGCAACGAGTCCCGGAAATGTTCCGTCACTTTTTTGGTGGTTCCGATGAACAAGTGCAGGAAAGACCGTTTAAAGGTTTGGGCTCTGGCGTCATCATTGATGCAAAACAAGGATACGTGGTAACGAATAACCATGTGGTCGACAACGCCAACGAAATTACCGTTAAATTAACCGATGGAAGAGAATTAAAAGCTAAGAAGCTTGGTGCTGACGCACAAAGTGATATCGCGTTGCTGCAAATTGAAGCAAAAGATTTACACGCGGTTCCTTTGGCTAACTCTGATAAATTAAGGGTTGGTGATTTTGTTGTTGCCATCGGTAACCCTTTTGGTCTGAATCAAACCGTCACATCGGGAATCGTCAGTGCTTTAGGACGTTCTGGCCTCAATATCGGTGGCTACGAAGATTTCATTCAAACTGATGCGGCCATCAACCGAGGTAACTCTGGTGGTGCGTTGGTGAACCTTCGTGGTGAGCTAATTGGTATCAACACAGCTATTTTTGGACCAAACGGCGGAAATGTTGGAATTGGCTTTGCCATTCCAAGCAACATGATGAAAAGTTTAGTGGATCAAATTATTGAATTTGGTGAAGTGCGTCGAGGCCTGTTAGGTGTTATTGGCCAAGATGTTGATGCTGGATTAGCCGATGCAATGAATCTTGATGTTAATAAAGGCGCATTTGTAAGTGAAGTCAGCCCTGATTCAGCGGCCGAAAAAGGTGGCATTGAATCAGGTGATATAATCACTCACATTAATGGTCTAGCCGTAACCAGTTTCCAAGAGTTGCGTGCAAAAATAGGCACTATGGGAGCCGGAACTGAAGTGGAACTAACCATTTTAAGAAAAGGTAAGTCCCGCGACATCGAAGTGACGTTAGGTGATGCGACAGGAGCAGTGGTTGCAGCGCGTGAAATTCACCCAGCATTAGAGGGGGCAACGTTAACTAACGGAAAAACAGCTCGCGGCAATGACGGCGTCGTTATCTCCGATATTCAAAATCGTTCACCTGCAGCCAGTATCGGTTTGCAAGATGGTGACGTAATCGTGGGTGTTAACAGAGCGAGAGTCACTACTGTGGCGGATTTACGCAGACAAATGGACGAATCTGATGGCGTTATAGCCCTTAACGTTCAACGTGGTAAAACTTCGTTGTATTTAGTCATTCGCTAAATATTGTCACTTTTTAAAGCATAACAGTCCGAAAAATATAGGGCTGTTATGCTTTTATCCTATCAAGATACCTACCATCAATGATTATTCAGTGTTACTCTTAATAATCAGTCATTTAACTTGATCTACCACGTGAAAATACCAGTCTGGCTCCAATTTTTAACAAAATCCGTAGCTTTGGGATTAATCATCTCAGCGCTTATATTAGTATTAGTGCCAGAACTAAGACGAGGTAGTGGCCTGAGTTTCGATGTGTTTAATCGCAGTGAATCTGAACCTGAAAAACAAAGTTATTATGACGCGATAAGTCGCTCTGCCCCCGCTGTCGTCAACATCTATAGCAGTAGTATTGATATTGTTAGGCGTCGACAGGTCAGCCGCACCAGTTTAGGCTCAGGCGTAATTATGACCGAAAGCGGTTATATCCTCACGTGCTGGCATGTTATTCAAAACGCTGAAAGCACCATTGTGGGCCTTCCCGATGGTCGTCGCGTGACCGCAGAACTGGCAGGATACGATGAACTTACCGACCTAGCTGTGCTAAAAATAACGGCTGATAATCTGCAAGTTATTCCGCAAATTGAAGATCCACAAACCCGGGTAGGAGATGTGGTTTTAGCCATAGGTAATCCCCTGAATATTGGGCAAACAATTACCCAAGGTATTATTAGCCGCTCTGGTCACACCATCACCCAAAATTTTAGAGAATTTATTCAGACCGATGCGGTAATGCACGAAGGTAACTCAGGTGGCGCTTTGGTCGATAGTAACGGCGTATTAATCGGAATTAATAACGCCAACTTTAAAACATTAGATAGTCAACGCAGAGTAATAGACGTAAACGGGATCTTTTTCGCCGTGCCATATACGTTAGCCCGTCGCGTTATGGATGAGATAATCGAAAATGGTAAAGCTACCCATGGACAACTTGGCTTTACCGGCGGTATCGATCCTAATGTAGCAGGTATCATTGTGACCGAGGTCGCCTCAGGAGGGCCTGCAGAGCTTGCTGGCTTGCAACAATTCGACATTATCCTATCCATGAATCAAGTGGAATTAGAAACCTTAGATCAGACATTTGACATGATTGCCAAGAGTCGTCCTGGTGAAGAGTTAGATTTATCTATTTCCCGCAATGGTAAAGTGATGAATATTAAAGTCACCGTAGGTGAAGCCAGCTCTTAAAACCCGCAGGGCAAATAGCTGGGGGCGAATGAACAATTTATCTAGCCATCATACTTAACAGGGAAAATAATCAACATGGACAACCCTTACAGTACACCCAAAAGTGATATAGGCACATTAGCAGCTGCTAAAATCATTCCCATGTACTCACCAAATCAAATTACAGTTGGCGCATTTTTCGGTGGTCCCCTTGCGGCGGTATATTTTTTATATCAGAATTTTGCAGGATTAAATCAATTTGATAAGGCACAAAAAACCTTAATATGGGGTTTATCTTTATGTTTTATTTTTGTTTGCTTGTTACCATTTATTCCCGATAATTTCCCAAACACCGTCTTGCCCGTAGCTTATTGTGTTGCTGCTCGACAGCTAAGCATTCAATACCAGTGCAGCAAGCCACAAATAATCGAAAATGATTCATTCACCTTCCAATCTAATTGGCGGGTTTTCGTGATCTCTGTTGCTGCACTGTTATTGTTGATGGTATTAGTGGTACCGGTCATCTTCGCTTTTGAAATGATCAGTCCAATATTGGCTAACTAAAACGCCTGATATTCGCACCCAATTTTGTCAATTTGGTCTCAATATGTTCGTAACCACGGTCTAAGTGATAAATACGGTCAACGATGGTTTCCCCCTTTGCCACTAAACCTGCAATGATTAAACTAGCCGAGGCCCGTAAATCCGTTGCCATCACCTGAGCGCCAGTGAGTTGCTCTACCCCTTCACACACCGCGTTATTAGTCTCAAGGGATATTTTAGCCCCCATCCGTTGTAATTCAGGGACATGCATAAATCGGTTTTCAAATATCGTTTCCGTGACCACACCGTTTCCTTCCGCGACACAGTTTAACGCTACAAATTGTGCTTGCATGTCGGTGGGAAATCCAGGGTGAGGAGCCGTTTTAATATTGACACTTCGAGGACGCTTGCCATGCATATTCAATGACACCCAGTCTTCGCCAGTCTCAATTTCAGCGCCAGCTTGAGTTAGTTTAGACAATACCGCGTCTAAGCAATGGGGAGCCGCGTTGACACAACGAATATTGCCGCCGGTTACTGCCGCAGCAACTAAGAATGTCCCAGTCTCAATTCTGTCGGGTAAAACCCGATAGTGACACCCTTGCAAACGTTTCACGCCAACAATTTTAATGCTATCAGTACCCGCTCCAGTTATTTTTGCCCCCATGCGATTTAAACAGTTGGCCAAATCGACGATCTCAGGCTCCCGTGCAGCGTTTTCTAGGACAGTTTCCCCTTCAGCCAAAGTAGCGGCCATCATCAAATTTTCAGTTGCACCTACGCTCACAATATCCATAAAGATGTGAGCCCCCTTAAGGCGCCCTTCTACTTCTGCGCGAACATATCCAGCATCAACACTGATATTCGCACCCATCTGTTTTAAGCCTTCTAGATGCAAATTCACCGGACGCGCTCCAATGGCACAACCACCTGGTAAAGACACATTCGCTTTACCGTATTTGGCTAACAAAGGGCCCAACACAAGAATCGATGCACGCATGGTTTTAACCAGTTCATATGAAGCGGTCATATTGTCTATTTGACTTGCATCCAATTCTAATTCTTGGTTATCGTGGCGTTTGGCTTTAACTCCCAAACCAGCCAATAACTTGATACTGGTATTGATATCTCTGAGATTTGGAACATTATCGAAAAAACACGATGAGTCAGCTAATATGCAAGACATCAAAATGGGTAAAGCCGCATTTTTTGCGCCAGAAATCACCACCTCTCCTTGCAGGCCGAGGCTGGTATTGATACTAAGTTTATCCATGATTTATAAAATTATTGAGGCACGTTGAACATACGTTCACGTTGCCATTGCTTTTCAGAAAAGGTTTTTATAGAAATGGCATGCATGGTGCCATCAGCAATCTGCTCTTTTAATGGGCCATAAATGAATTGCTGTTTTTTGACTCGACTCATGTTTTCGAATTTGTCGCTCACTGCGATGATTTGAAAATGCGAACCTTCACTTGTTACATGAACTTCGCTTAATTCTAACTGCTCTTTAAGCAGGGCTGCTATTTGTTGATTATCCATTTGCTCTCTTTCACTTTATAAATTTCGGCTATTGTATCGACAAAATACGATTAACGTTGCTTAAATTAGCTAGTTTTATTAATCCTTCGGGCAAGTTAAGCAATTCCAGCGCGACATTTGCGGATTGACAATTTTTCGACAATTCCATAACCCAAGCCAGCCCAGCCGTATCAACCTGATCCACCTCAGCAAAATCTACCTTTAATTTGCTCCCATTGGCCTGACTAGATTGAATCTCGTTTTTTTGCTGCGGCCAGCACTTCATCACCGTTTCACGATTTAAATCACCTTTTAAATGAAATACGCCGTTATCGGATGAAGTAACCTCAACAAGGTTAGATTGCTCAGTCACTTAAGCCTCTTTCTTTTCAAGTGAAATTGGTTGTTCAATTTTTTCGCGCATTAGCTCAATAACTTTATCGATCCCTTGTTGGCGTAAAATACTTTCGAATTCACTTTGCTTCGAAGACAACATGCTAATGCCTTCGGCAACCATATCGTAGGCCTTCCACTCATTGGTTTTTCGGTCTTTTCTGACTTTAAACGCAATCTTAATATCAGGACGTTCGCCGTCTTTGACGATGGCTCGGACGGTGACGCTACGCTCATTCTCAAAATCAGACTCAGGTTCAAACTCGACGGTTTGATCATCGTAATAACCCATAGCCACAGCATAGGTGGTTACCAAATATTCTCTGAAAACCGCGACAAATTCCTGTAGCTGTGATTTTTCAGCTTTAGTGACGTATTTTCCCAATACTTTAAACGCAGAAAATTTGTAATCCACATGGGGTAACAATTCTTCTTTCATAATGGCACGCAACACTTCCGGGTCTTCAGTGATTTTTTGTTTCTCACGTTTAATTCGGTCGAATGTCTGACTCGCAACATCTTTTACCATGCTGTAAGGGTTCGTTTCATCAATGGTTTGCCCATTGGCACTCAGTCCAACCACCAATAATGCGATTGACGCTAACTTTATCAAAAATCTGTTTCTCATAATTATTCCCAACGAGATTGGCAGTTTAGTCACTGCCTTTACTAAATAAAAATTGGCCTATTAAATCTTCCAATACCAGAGCTGACTTAGTATCAGCGATATAATCGCCGTCGGCTAAGTTCTCGATATCATCAATAGTGAAGCCTGGTTGAAATCCCACATACTGCTCCCCTAATAAACCTGACGTTAAAATAGAGGCAGAACTCGTTTCAGGAAACTGGTCATATGCAGTAGAGATATTTAAGGTAACTACGGGAGTAAAGTCTTTTGGGTCGAGCGCGATTTTTTCTACTCGACCTATCACTACTCCACCTACTTTCACCGAAGAACGTTCTTTTAAACCACCAATATTGTCAAACTTCGCATACAGGGTATAGGTATCGCCTTGCCCTACAGTACCTTGACTGGCGACATTAAGTGCTAACATTAACGAGGCAGCAATTGCCAGGGCAACAAACAATCCAACTAATACTTCAACTTTCCTTGATGTCATGCTTATTTCCTCACTCTATTCCAAACATAATTGCGGTTAAAACAAAATCTAATCCAAGTACAGCTAATGACGAATACACCACTGTTTGTGTCGTTGCTGCACTAATACCTTCTGATGTAGGCACTGAATCATACCCTTTAAAAATAGCTATCCAAGTAATCACGAATGCAAAGAAAACACTTTTAATGACACCATTCATCACATCTTCGTTCCATTCCACCGTAGATTGCATAATTGACCAATAACTTCCCACATCCACACCAAGCCATTCTACGCCAACTAGGTGTCCACCTAGGATACCTACGGCACTAAAAATCAGAGTTAACATAGGCATTGATATTAAACCAGCCCAAAGTCGTGGTGCGACGACTCTGCGCAAGGGATCAACGGCCATCATTTCTAGACTACTCAGCTGCTCAGTGGCTTTCATTAAACCAATTTCAGCTGTCAAAGCTGAGCCCGCTCGCCCGGCAAAAAGAAGAGCTGTTACAACTGGCCCAAGTTCTCGCAAAATAGACAAGGCAACCATTGGCCCTAAACTACCTTCTGCCCCATAATCCACCAAGATAGTATAACCTTGTAAAGCCATTACCATGCCGATGAATAAACCAGAAACAATAATGATGGAAAGCGATTGCACACCTACCACATAAATTTGTTTAATGGTTAACGAGATATTTTTAATTTGCGGGGCTGCTAATAGTGCGCCTAACAACATCCCCGTCGCGCGCCCAATGGCCGCAAAACGCTCCAGTGTTGATTGTCCAAGTTTCGCTAACCAATCCACTAACTCACCCCTAAAAATTCTTGCTCCAGCGACTTCGCAGGATAATGGAATGGCACAGGCCCATCTGCTTCACCACGTAAAAATTGTTGAACTAACGCTGAATCACTTTGTTTAATTTGTTCTGGCGTTCCTGAACCAATAATTTTCTTTTCGGCCAAAATGTAAACGTGATCAGCAATACTCATTACCTCATTTACATCATGGGTAACGACCACACTGGTTAAATTCAACGCGTTATTTAATTCTTTTATCAGTTTAACCAAAACCCCCATGGAAATAGGATCTTGCCCAGCAAAGGGTTCATCGTACAATATCAACTCAGGGTCTAAAGCGATTGCTCGAGCGAGGGCTGCACGACGAGCCATTCCACCTGATAATTCGCTTGGCATTAAATTAACCGCACCGCGCAATCCCACAGCTTGAAGTTTCAACAACACAATGGTTTTAATCAGGTCTTCAGACAAATTACTGTGTTCTCGCAAAGGATAAGCAATATTATCGAATACACTGATATCGGTGAACAATGCCCCGCTTTGAAACAACATACTCATTTGACGACGCACATGAAACAATCGTTTGCGGGACATACCTGGAATGGATTCCCCTCGAAATTGAATATCACCGCTATCGGGACGCAACTGTCCACCTATTAATTTTAGTAGTGTTGTTTTGCCAATACCACTAGGACCCATTATCGCAGTGGTTTTACCTTCTGGTATGTGCAACGAGATATTGTCGTATATTACACGGCTACCGCGTTTAAAGGTTAAACTATCTATTTCTATTAAATTTTTCACCGAAACTCCGAATGGCCTGGATGAGTAGACAAGACAAACACCTAAAATGTTTCAACCGATGCGACGATTTGAGGCCATTTTAACGTTTTTCAAGGTGAATAAATAATTAATCAACCTAAAACCTCATATACTTTTTGTTATTGAATAGATAATAACAGTATAGATTAAGAAGGATGTTGACTAACTACTTCGATTTGTAACAAAGCGTAACACCAAGCAAATTGTAATCATGGTGCTGTATTATAATAGGTACGACATATTTAACCTTGATTTTACAAGATCGGCCTCAACATCTAGTGATATAAAGGTCTTGTTAATCTGGAAGAATACAAAGTAATGGCACGTTAAGATAAGCATAGTAGGTTATTATCTGGCGGCGTTAATTATTATTGTAAAGACATTAGGAATTACATATGTATTTTGCGATAATCATATCATTGTTTTTTAAAGAAATAGTCAAGTGATATTAGAATTCCTTATTTTTATAGCAGGTCTGGCAGCATTAAGTTGGAGCGCTGACAAATTTGTTTATGGTGCTTCAGCGCTCGCCACCAACATCGGTGTTTCCCCCATGATAATTGGACTAACAATTGTAGCAATGGGGTCTTCAGCACCGGAAATCGTTGTTTCCGCAACCGCATCTTTGAGTAACAACCCAGATACCGCAGTTGGAAATGCAATCGGTTCTAATATTACCAACATCGCCTTAGTATTAGGTATTACTGCCATTCTCAAACCTTTAATGGTATCCAGTAGCACCATTAGACGTGAACTTCCTGTTTTGCTCGCGGTTACCTTGCTGGCGGTATACTTTCTAGCAGATGGTCACTTGAGTGTTATTGAAGGTGTAATATTAATCGTTTTGTTCTTTTTAACCATAGGAGGCTTAACTTGGATTTCCTTAAGTGCTGAGAAAAACGATCCTCTACATACAGAAACCGCAGATGAAGTTCCCCGCGGAGTGCCCGCCTCAAAAGCCATATTCTGGGTAATTTTAGGCCTTATTTTCTTACCCTTGAGTGCGCATTTTATGGTTGACTCAGCAGTTCATATTGCACGATATATGGGGATGAGTGAACTGGTAATTGGATTAACAATCATAGCCCTAGGTACTAGCCTCCCAGAGCTAGCAGCTTGCATCGCCGGTGTGCTTAAAGGAGAAGACGATCTTGTGTTGGGCAACATTATTGGCTCAAATATTTTCAACATCTTAGCTGTGTTGGCGATGCCTGGACTTTTGGCACCGGGTATTATCGACGCAAATGTCGCTCAACGAGACATGTACGCTATGTTAATCGTGACCGTATTACTGATTATTTTTAGTTTTAATATACGCGGTAAAAGGCAAATCAACCGATGGGAAGGTATAGCCTTAGTTGGTTGTTATCTAGCTTATTGCGCCTTCTTGTTTTTTTAAATAAAGGGAACTGGTTGTGTCTTCAGATTATATTGCATCAGCACGTAAAGTTTTAGAAATCGAGTCTCAGGCTGTTTTGCAGTTACAACAATATATTGATGAAAGTTTTGCAAGAAGCTGCCAAATTATTCGAAAGTGCAAGGGAAAAGTAGTTGTCTCCGGCATGGGAAAATCAGGCCATATTGGCCATAAGATTGCGGCTACGTTGGCCAGTACTGGCACACCTGCGTTTTTTATGCATCCAGGAGAAGCTAATCATGGAGATTTAGGCATGATTAGTCCCCAAGATGTTTTGATAGCCATTTCTAATTCCGGTGAAACCGCAGAGTTACTCAATTTAATTCCCGTGGTCAAACGATTGGAAGTCCCTATTATTTCAATGACCAATAGTAAACAAAGTTCTTTAGGGAAACACTCAGACGAAGTTCTTTGTATTAAGGTTGAACAAGAAGCGTGCTCCTTGGGGTTAGCTCCCACCGCCAGTACTACCGCTACTTTAGCCATGGGAGATGCCTTAGCCGTGGCCCTGCTCAATGCCAGCGGTTTTACTTCTGCTGATTTCGCTTTATCTCACCCTGGCGGAAGTTTAGGTCGTAGATTGTTACTAACCATTGCAGATATCATGCATACTGGAGATGAGTTACCCTTAGTGGAGTTTAATCAAACGGTGCGTAATGCATTGTTCGAAATATCGAAAAAAGGCTTAGGAATGACTGGCATTACTGACAAAGAAGGTAAGTTAGTTGGAATTTTTACCGATGGCGATTTACGCCGAATTCTTGATGATAGGGTTGATATCCACGAAACCCTAGTTTCTGATGTTATGACAACAAATAGTAAAACAAGCCGACCGGAAATGTTAGCGGTTGAAGGGTTAAATTTAATGGAGAAATACAGTATCAATTCAATGTTTGCAGTAGATCGTGAAAATAAGCCTGTGGGTGCATTAAATATGCACATGTTGCTTAAAGCTGGAGTGGTATAGTGGCGATTATTGAAACGCTTTATGGGCCAGTTAATAACCATTTCATTAACAAGCTCAGCAAAGTAAAATTACTCGTATGTGACGTCGATGGCATATTCTCAGACGGCAGCATTTTTATGGGTAATAATGGTGAGGAATTGAAAGCATTTCATACTCTTGACGGTTATGGTGTGAAATCCATGTTAGAAATTGGCATTGATGTAGCTATCGTGACTGGTCGCCAATCTGCCATTGTTGAAAATAGAATGTCTGCACTGGGCGTGTCATTGATAATCCAAGGTGTCGAGGACAAAAAAAATGCGGTGCAAAAGCTTAAAAATGGGTTAAATTTAAAGAAAGAAAATATCGCTTCGATGGGAGATGATATGCCCGATGTCGGCATGTTTGAACAAAGTAATGTATCAATTAGTGTTCCAAATGGTCACCCCTACGTAAAATCAGTGGCTGAGTATGTCACGCAAACACAAGGTGGAGCGGGTGCAGTGAGAGAAATATGTGACCTTATTTTGTTCGCTAATAATAAATTAAATCGTATATACGGTAGTAGTGTATGAATCGAATCACCCTAAGCATTGGCATTTTGTTTGTGCTAATCTTAATGGTATATGTACCAGGGTGGATGGGTTCAGATACAGAACAAACTAACTCTAATAGCGAAGATTCTTGGCAGCCAAATTACCAAGCGAGGAATATGCGCAGTACTCTTTACAATGAAAATGGCGAAGTGAACCATGAAGTTTTCGCCCTTAAAATGGAACATTATCAAATTCTAGGTTTCACCTTATTCAGCCATCCTAAATACACCATCTATGTTTCTGATGAACAAAATCCTTGGCATGTAGAAGCAGATGAAGGCACACTTTATGAGGACAATCGCATTCAATTAGAAACTGACGTAGAAATTAGAAGCCTTGATGATTCTGGATTTGTGCAAACAATTAGAACACAATTTTTAGAAATTAATTTGGTAGACAAAACAATGATGTCAGATGAGCCAGTTGAGATAAACGGAAAAGATTTTGTTGTTAAAAGTAATGGCTTTGTTGCAAATTTAACTACGCAGGAATATGAACTTAAAAATCATGTGCAAACTCAATATGCGCCTCGTTAGCGCCTTAATAACCAGCTTACTGTTTAGCACTGCTATATTGGCAGGTGAAAACGACTTTAATTTACCGATTAAAGTTGACTCTAAGTCAAACTTTTTTGATGGTAAAACCAAAACCTCTATTTTTAGAAAAGACGTTAGGATTACCCAAGGCTCCCTTGAGATTCTGGCGGATGAAGTTGAAGTTATCGCTGGCTTAGGTGAAGGTAAAGAAATATTTATTGCTCGGGGGGAACCCGCAAAATACAGTCAAACACTAGATGATGGCAGTAAAATTAGTGCTGCTGCCAATGAAATAAAATACCAAGTGTCTAATCGAACATTAACCTTAGTTGGATCAGCTGAATTGAATCAGGATAGCAGCCTTGTTAAAGGTGAATCCATTCAATTCAATATGGAGTTAGAACAATTAATAGCTGAAAGTGACAGCAATGCAGAAGGTGGTGTTACGGCTATTTTTCAACCTGAAAGTATTCGTAAACGTCAGGACGAAAGTGCAAACGAAGAATCCAAAAATTCAGAACAGCAAGACATTAACAAGTTGCAGGATGAACAACCTTAATGGCAACATTAAAAGCAACCAATTTAGCTAAATCATATAAATCTCGACAGGTAGTTCGTGATGTTAGTTTGGAAGTGTCTACTGGACAAATTGTTGGTTTGTTGGGTCCTAATGGTGCAGGTAAAACAACCACGTTTTATATGATTGTTGGGCTAGTACCTTTAGACAAAGGCGATATTTTTATTGACCAAACAGCGTTGACATTGCAGCCCATGCACATTCGGGCTAGAAAAGGAATTGGGTATCTTCCCCAAGAATCATCTATATTTCGTAAACTGACCGTTTACCAAAATATTATGGCAATTTTGCAAACCCGAAAGGAATTGAGTTCTGACCAGCGCGAAGAGCAAGCTGATGCATTACTCGATGAGTTTAATATAAATCACATTCGCAATAGCCTTGGCATGAGTTTATCTGGGGGCGAACGTCGAAGAGTAGAAATAGCACGGGCGTTAGCTGCCGCACCAGAATTTATCCTATTGGATGAGCCTTTCGCTGGAGTAGACCCTATTTCGGTGAATGACATAAAAAAAATAATTCAACACTTGCGTGACAGAGGTATTGGAGTATTAATAACGGATCACAATGTACGTGAAACCCTAGACGTGTGTGAAAAAGCGTATATTGTGAGTCATGGTGAATTAATAGCTTCTGGTACTGCAGAAGAAGTTTTAAATAATCAACAAGTCAGAGATGTATACCTTGGCGAGCAATTCAAGCTATAGTACAGGTATGTTGTTTTTAACCAAAGCTTTGTGGCTAAACAAGTAAGAATAAAAAAACTAAATGAAACCCTCGTTACAATTAAAATTTAGTCAGCAACTAACAATGACGCCTCAATTGCAGCAGGCGATACGTCTATTGCAGTTGTCAACGCTGGATTTACAACAAGAAATACAGGAAGCGTTAGAATCCAACCCCCTTTTGGAAGTAGAGGATGGTTCTGATGTCCCCACTGGGGATTCCGCTCTAGCAGATAGTAATGATAAATTCACTGAAGAAACCGTTTCCGCAAGTTCAGATTCCATTGACACTAACGAAGCGTTAGAAAAAGCGGATATACCAGACGAATTACCCATAGATAGTACCTGGGATGAATATATCAGTGCATCTTCAGCACCCGCATCTATTAGTGGTGGTAGCGGCGGGGATGATGATCAAGTTTTCCAAGGCGAAACCAGTGAAAACATACAAGATCATTTGTTATGGCAGATGCGGCTGACCCCTTTTTCAGAAGTTGATAACGCCATCGCCATTGCAATCATCGACTCAATCGATGAATCTGGATATCTCACCATTAGCACTGAAGATGTGCTTGCAAGTCTCGACCACGAAGATGTAGAGCTAGATGAAGTTGAATGTGTTTTAAAACGCATTCAAATGTTCGATCCTATTGGTTCCGGTTCAAGAACTCCCCAAGAGTGTCTAATGGTGCAAATGAATCAATTTGCGCCTGATACGCCATGGTTGAATGAAGCTAAATTATTGATCAGTGAATATGCAGACCTGTTGGGTAGCAAAGACTACCGAACACTAATGCGTAAAACGCGCTTAAAAGAAGATGAATTACGTGAGGCCATGCGCTTATTGCAAACCTTGAACCCTCGCCCAGGCAGCGCGTTAATAATTAGTGATTCAGAGTACGTCATTCCTGATGTTTCTGTAATGAAGAAAAATGGACGTTGGCAAGTAGAGTTAAATCCCGATAGCTTGCCTAAACTGAATGTGAATCAGCAGTATGCAGCTATGAGCCGCAACGCTAAAAACACCAGTGACAGCCAGTTTATTCGTTCACATATGCAAGAAGCCAAATGGTTTATCAAAAGCCTTGAAAGTAGAAATGATACGCTACTAAAAGTAGCCAACTGTATTGTTCAACAGCAAGTCGGATTTTTCGAGCATGGACCGGAAATGATGAAACCAATGGTGTTAAATGATGTCGCAGAAATGGTGGATATGCATGAATCAACCATTTCCCGTGTTACTACACAAAAATATATGCATACACCAAGAGGGATATACGAGCTGAAGTACTTCTTCTCCAGCCATGTGGCAACAGATTCTGGCGGAGAGTGTTCTTCCACGGCGATTCGCGCGCTCATTAAAAAACTTATTGCTGCCGAGCTTCCAACGAAGCCGCTTAGTGATAGTAAGATTGCTGATCTACTGGCCGACCAAGGCATAAAGGTTGCCCGTAGAACCATAGCAAAATACCGGGAGTCTTTATCGATCCCACCGTCTAACCAACGCAAGAGCCTGCTGTAGGCTCGACAACAGAAGGAATACGCTAATTATGCAAATTAACCTTACTGGCCATCATGTAGAAATTACAGATTCATTGCGAGATTACGTAGACAACAAATTTACAAAGTTAGAAAGGCATTTTGATCACATCAACAATGTCCATGTCATTCTCAATGTCGAAAAGCTTAATCAAAAGGCTGAAGCGACAGTTCATCTTAGCGGAGGGGAAGTGTTTGCAACCTCAGAACATAACGATATGTACGCAGCCATTGACGGATTAATCGATAAGCTTGATCGACAGGTGATCAAGCACAAGGAAAAAATCAAACGTCATTAACCTATATTAGATTATTTAATGGAAATTAAAGACATCCTTTCCTCTGACTGCACAAGTTGTGCAGTTCAGGGGACAAGTAAAAAACGAATTCTTGAAACTATCAGCCTGATAGCGGCAGAAAAGATTGACGGTATTGATCAGACTACCATTTTAAATAGTTTGGTAAATCGCGAAAAAATGGGTAGTACAGGAATCGGTAATGGTATTGCCTTACCCCATGGCAGATTAGCCGGCTTAAAAGACGTCGTTGCCATATTAATCACCAGTGATCCTTCCATCAACTTTGACGCCATAGATAACTGCCCTGTCGATATATTTTTTGCTATTTTAGTACCTGAAGATAAAGCTGCAGGCCATCTGCAAACCTTAGCAACCATAGCAACAAAGTTAAGTGACAAAGAGATTCTTAAACGTATCCGCAGCGCACAAGACAATAGCCAGTTATATGAGGCAATCGTTGCATGAAGCTGATTATTATTAGTGGTCGTTCTGGCTCAGGAAAGTCTATTGCACTGCGCTCTTTAGAAGATTTAGGTTATTATTGTGTTGATAATATTCCAGTTAATCTTCTGCCCACCCTGACCCATACGGTGATGGATGAGTATGATCAAGTAGCCGTCAGTATCGATGTGAGAAACCTTCCTAAGGTATCTGGTGAACTAGTCGAAATTCTTGATTATTTGCCAGCAAACTGGGATATGACCATCGTTTATTTAGATGCCAGTGATGACATGCTAATTAAACGTTTCAGCGAAACCCGCAGACTGCACCCGCTGTCACGTCAAAACAAATCCCTTTCAGATGCGATTCAAGCGGAAGGTCAATTATTAGCTCCTATCGCAGAACGTGCTGACTTATATTTAGATACTGACAAGCTTTCAGTTCACCAATTAGCGGAGTTAGTGCGAGAACGAATATTAGGCAAAAAGAGTTCTAGGCTGGTTTTAGTATTTGAGTCTTTTGGATTCAAATATGGCATACCCAAAGATGCAGACTACGTATTTGATGCACGTTTTTTGCCTAACCCCCATTGGGAACCCGATTTGAAACATTTGACGGGTTTAGATTCACCAGTAGAGATATTTTTAGGTTCCCAGCCAATAGTAACGAAATTTATTTGGCAAATTCAAAACCTCATATCGACCTGGCTTCCTCATTTAGAAAGAAATAATCGTAGTTACGTAACAGTCGCAATAGGCTGCACCGGTGGACAACATCGCTCAGTTTATGTTGCCGAGTCATTAGCAAAAACATTTTCAGCTTCTCACCCTGATGTGCAAATTAGACACCGAGAGTTAAACCGATGAACCGCTTCGAAAAACAAATCGTTATCGTCAATAAGCTAGGTTTACATGCACGAGCAGCCACCGAATTAGTCAAAGTAGCCAACCAATTTGACGCTGTAGTAACACTAGTTCAAGGTGAAAAATCAGCATCGGCAAATAGTGTGTTGGGTTTGATGATGTTGGAAAGCTCTCAAGGCAAAAAAGTCCAAGTTATCAGTGAAGGTGTAGACGCGGAACCGGCTCTGGCGGCGATTGAAAAGCTCATTGTAGAAAAATTTCACGAAAACGAATAACACGTCAGTTTTCAAGTTATGCAAATAATTGCTGACCTGTCGCCCGTAACCCTCTAAACTATTCATAATAGTAGTTTTTTCATCGAGCTGTACTCCATGGCTGAAGCATTAGAGGTTAAACACGCACAACGTCAATTGAAGGCTATCAATAAAGCCTTGGCCAGTGGCCGGTTTATGCATGTCCGCAAAACCATTCACGATTTGCCCGCTTGTGATATCGCTCTACTCCTTGAATCATCCCCAAGCAAGTCTAGAACCGAACTATGGGAAATGTTAGACGCCGATTTTTATGGTGATGTTTTAGAGGAGCTATCCGAAGATGTGCGCAACGGTATTATCGGACAAATGCTTCCCGATAAAGTGGTTGATGCCCTTGAAGATATGGAGATTGATAACTTAGCGGAAACCTTAAGCAGTTTGCCGCAATCCGTATCCAAAGACGTTCTCAAGTCCATGGATGAACAAGACCGTCAGCGAGCGGAAAAGGCCCTGTCATATGGCGAGGACACAGCCGGGTTCATCATGAATACCGATACCATTACCCTGCGCTCTGATGTGAATATTGACGTGATTTTGCGGTATTTACGACTCAAAGGCGAAATTCCCGAAAGCACTGACACTTTTTATGTGGTAAGCAGAAATGACACCCTCATTGGAACTGTACCTGTAACAGCGCTTCTCACCGCATTACCTGACTCCAGTATTGAAGATATTATGGATGAGGAAGCTGAGGCCATTCCAGTTGATATGGCTGAAACAGACGTAGCCAAATTATTTGAACGCTATAACTGGTTGTCCGCCCCAGTAGTCGATTCAAATCGACAATTACTAGGGCGAATTACTATTGACGATGTAGTGGATATTATTCGTGAAGACGCTGAACATTCCATGATGAGTATGGCCGGTTTAGATGACGAAGAAGATACTTTTGCACCCGTACTGCAAAGTACTCAGCGCCGCTCTGTGTGGCTTGCGGTTAATTTAGTCACGGCCCTGCTCGCCGCAGCGGTAAGCGACTTGTTTGAAGCGACCTTAAGTCAGATGGCGGTATTAGCCATCTTAAACACCATTGTACCGAGTATGGGGGGAGTTGCCGGTAATCAAACTTTAACACTGGTTATTCGCGGCATGGCTCTAGGTCATGTGAGCACCGATAACTCAAGGTGGCTAATAAGTAAAGAATTGGCCATTGGCTTTCTAAATGGAGCAGTTTGGGCAATATTAATCGCTTCCGTCATCGCCATTTGGAAACAAGATTGGATGTTAGGTGGCGTGATTGCATTCGCAATGATGATAAATATGGTTGCTGCCGGACTAGCTGGGGCTACGCTCCCCCTAGTGATGAAAAAATTAAAAATTGATCCAGCCCTTGCTGGAAGCGTCATTTTAACCACGATCACTGATGTGGTCGGTATTTTTGCATTTTTAGGCACTGCCACCTTGCTGCTTGTCTAGTCACTGGAGATAAAATTATTAAATCTACACCACAATTAGTCGGATTTATTATTGTGGCATTATTGGCTTTTGCTGGTAACTCTATTTTGTGTAGACTCGCCTTAGCAGAATCAAGCATAGACGCAACGTCTTTCACATTAATTCGCTTAATATCGGGCGCGGCAATGTTAATGCTAATCTTGGTTGTGAAAGGTAATTCCAAGCAAGTCAAAAAGAGTGGCACCTGGCCTGCTAGCTTGGCACTTTTCATTTATGCTGCTGGGCTTTCCTATGCTTATATTGAATTGGATACTGGCGTAGGTGCGCTAATTTTATTTGCTTGCGTACAAATTACCATGCTTATCATCAGTTGGTATTACGGAGCTCGCTTAACCTTAGTCGAGTCTTTGGGTGTCTTGGTTGCATTCGCCGGTTTCATCTACCTTGTATCGCCTGGTGTCGATTCGCCTTCGATAATGGGTGTAATGTTAATGGCCGGGGCTGGTATTGCTTGGGGATACTATTCTATCATCGGGAGTCGTTCATCAACCCCTTTGACTGATACAACGTCTAACTTCATTCGAGCTTCACTCATTTGTTTAATATTGGTCCCATTGTTGTTGATTGAAGCAAGTCAATTTGAAACCATGGGAGTTGTTTATGCACTAGCTTCTGGAATGATCACTTCTGGGGTTGGCTACGCCATTTGGTATAAAGTACTTCCTCACATTCGTTCTAGCGTGGCTGCAGTTTTACAACTAAGTGTGCCGGCAATAGCTGCAGTAGGGGGTTTATTGCTGTTGGATGAGCTACTCACAGCAAAAATGTTAATTGCCAGTGGCGCAATCCTTGGCGGTATCGGATTAGTAATCTACGGTAAACAACAGCAAACAAACTAATCCGGTTCTCGAAGAAAGAAGAAAAGATGATTAATCAGTTAGATTAATCATCTATATTTTTTGAGTTTAGCCAATCATTTAACTTCCCTGTATCCTGCTTTTCAGCCATCTCAAGTTCTTCTACCCAGTCATGGACGTTTTCCCACCATGTTGGGTGATCCCCTTGTTGGATTCGATTCGCAATTTTTTGTACTCTGGCTAAACCAACCGAACCTGCCGCCCCTTTAATTTTGTGAGCTTGAGAACAGACCTCTTCTTTATCATTTGCACTTAAGTTGATATTTAATATTTCCATATAATCAGGCATGTTTTCCTGGAAAACACCAACACTGGTGCGCACCATTTCATGGCCAATGGTATCCACTAACATTTCTAATAAATCCAAGTCCAAAATAGATTCTAGTTCGCTAGGTTTAGCTTCCTCTACCGAAAATTGTGGTATATCTTTTTGATCAACAAATAGGTTATTAAAGACTTCGATTACGCGACTCTTTTTAATTGGTTTAGCGATAACGTCATCCATGCCATTATTAAGATATTCTTGTCGCGTTTTGATTACGTTTGCGGTTAACGCCACTATCGGTGTTTGCTCTACTAAACCTTCTTCATGTAAGACTGAAGCGACGTTAAATCCGGTCATATCGGGTAACTGAATATCTAGCAAAATCAAATCGTATTGCTTCTCACGGGCCATTTTTAGCGCATCTTGACCATTCATAGCGACTTCAACAGTTTGCCCAAGCTTTTCTAATAGGGCCTTAGCGACCATTACGTTGAGTTCGATATCTTCAACTAGCAGTATCTGCAAACCATGAACCAGTAATTCCTGTAATTGCAGAGGCTTGTTATTAATCGTCAGAGGCAGCTCTACGGTAAAGCAAGTTCCCTCTCCTACAACACTATTCACCTTAATTTCGCCATTCATTAAGGTGACCATTTCTTTACAAATAGCCAAACCAATACCGGTTCCTGTGGCAGATTGATGATCTGGATGATTCACCTGATAATACATGGCGAAGATCTTATCCAATTCCGTTTTAGGAATACCGACCCCGGTATCTTTTATGGTAAATTTAACCGAACTGATACCTGGTTTTTCTTCCGTTGCTTCAACGGTTAGATTGACTTTACCTTTCTGGGTAAATTTCACCGCATTAAACAGCAAGTTCCATAAGACCTGACGTAGACGGGTGCCATCAGCTTCAACTTGAAATGGCAGAGGTTCAATAATTTGCGTCTCAAAACGTAAACCTTTATCCGCGGCAAGCAACTGAATAATACTGCCCAATTCATTGGTAAACTCTTTCAACGACACGGTTTTTAGGGAGAGCTCTAGCCTATCGCGATCCAGTTTATCTAAGTCAACTATGTCATTGAAGATATTACCTAAGGTGATACCACTGGCATAAATCGTACTTACCCAAGCATACTGTTCGTCGGATAAATTTGTATCTCGCAGCATGCGGCTTAGGCCAACAATCCCATTCAAAGGCGTACGGAGTTCGTGACTGATGGTGGCAATGAAGGCGGTTTTATCTTTGTTCGCTTTCGTCACTACATTTTCTGCTTGTTTACGCTCGGTAATATCGCGACCAAACGCAAGTAAGCCTAAGCGTGTGCCTTTTTTATCGTAGAATGGCACCTTACGCATTTCATAGTAACGGCGACGACCATCGGCAAATCGCAACCAGACTTCTTCGGTAATACTGGCATTCGTTTCTAACACTTCATGATCACTAGCGACCACTTGCCGAGCGAGATCTTCATCGTATACTTGGTGCGGCGTTAAACCGATTAGTTCTTCTTCGGTTTTCCCTGTCATTTGCTCTGCCACTCGGTTACAGCCGGCAAATTGACCTTCTTCATTGCGGTAATATATTAAATCGGGTGAGGCGTCTATTATCGAGCGGAGCAAGGTAGATAAACGTTTAGCTTGAGACTCTTGTTCAGATTTTTTATTAATTTCACGTTCTAAGTCGTGTAAAACCATCTCGCGTTCTAATTGGGCATTTTTTCGTTGCTCAATTTCGTAATTGAGCTTTTGCACACTTAACTGTAATTCATGATTGCGTAATACATCTTCTTCACGCAATAATTCTAGTTGATGGACGGCTTCAGATAAACTGTCCCTAGATTGCTCCAATTGTTTTACCAGCTTAACAAAAATAGTGAGCACCCAAGGCGCACTCAACATGGTTAAAATGACTGCGCTAATAAAATCCTCAATTTCGACTTCACCACTCATCACCATGCGTATCACATAAGAGCCACTAATAGTAAAAAGCAAAGTTAATAAAACAAAAAATATACTTATTTTGAGTGTGCCGAAACGGATCACAAATCGAGCTACGTCGATTGCCCAAGATTCAATTGGAGCTTTTGAATGCATTTTTGAAATCTCTGAATGAGTAGAAAGTCAATGCTATCAAGAAACACTACCCTAGGTGAATGTTTCAATTAAATTAATATTAAATAAACTGAATTTGTATGCAATTGCTTACCCAAAAGGCTAAAACCTAAGGCTTTTGGGTATAAACTTAGTCTCATTTCTGCCACTAGCTTGAAATTCACATGAACAAAAATTCACTAACTCTTTATATTCACACTAACAATTTAAATAATAAAGGAACGCGACTGGAAACAGGTCCAAAGGGCTATTTAATTCACAATCGAAACAATTAGATATAAATTATTCTCAGCTAGTTCTTTACAGTTATGCAGTTTAATTAAATAATTATGCTATTAGAAAGGACCAACAAAACAGATTGTTACAAAAACAATCAAACAATAAACGTTTTATTAACAAATTATTGTCTAATTTCAGGCTTTTTAAAGTGATTTACTTGATTAAAATAGATTTTATAACCAATTGATTTTATTTCACTTTATTACCAGTAATCGCTAAACATCGAAAAAATTGAATGATTCGCTTGTCGTGCACATTGATTTCTACCTTTAATGTCGGTATTTTGTCAGGCTGCTCGGCTAAAAATTCATAAAAATTCGATAACCGGCTGGTACCCTCAAACAAACGACAAGAAAACAACATATAACCAGCACAAGCAAAACTGACCACAGAAGTCAGGCTCTGTGCAGCTAAATTCCAACGTTAAAGTTGGCATATACAACCTTTCTCAGCCAAAGGTTGAAGGAGTTACGTTAATGAGTTTGTATAACCCAAATGATTCAAAAGACAACTGTGGCTTTGGATTAATCGCGCACACTGAAGGTGACGCTAGTCATAGACTAGTAACGACCGCAATTGAAGGCCTCGATCGCATGCAGCATCGCGGTGGTATTGCGGCGGATGGTAAAACCGGTGATGGTTGTGGACTGCTGTTGCAAAAACCCGATGAGTTTTTCAATTTAATCGCCGAAGAAAACGGTTGGAAATTGGGCAAAAAGTATGGCGTAGGCATGATTTTCCTCAATCAAGATAAGGAAAAGGCACAGATAGCCCGCCAAACCATTGAAGAAGAATTATCTAAAGAAACCCTAGCAGTGGTTGGTTGGCGCGAAGTGCCGGTTGATCATTCGGTTTTAGGTGATCTTGCAGCTCAAGGTGTACCACAAATTGAACAAGTATTCGTCAATGCACCTCCAGGGTGGCGCAAAAGAGATTTAGAACGCCGCTTATTTATGGTTAGAAGACGAGTTGAAAAAAGACTGGCTGAAGACGATGACTTTTATATCGCCTGTCTATCTGCGTTAGTCATGATTTACAAAGGTTTGGTAATGCCTAAAGACTTACCAAACTTTTATTTAGATCTTGCCGACGAACGCTTGAAATCGGCTATTTGTGTATTCCATCAACGATTCTCAACGAATACATTACCTAAATGGCCTTTAGCCCAACCCTTCAGATTCTTAGCTCATAACGGCGAAATCAATACAATTCGTGGTAACCGAGACTGGGCATTAGCTCGTTCGAAAAAATTTATCACGCCTTTGTTACCGGATCTTCAAGATGCAGCCCCTTTTGTTAATACGGAAGGCTCTGACTCATCTTCGTTAGACAATATGTTGGAATTGTTTTTAGCCGGCGGCATGGATTTGTTCAGAGCCATGCGCTTACTTGTGCCACCAGCGTATCAAAACAACAGCACCATGGACGATGATTTGCGTGCTTTCTACGAATTTAACTCAATGCATATGGAGCCTTGGGACGGACCTGCCGGTATTGTTATGACCAATGGTCGACATGTTGCCTGTAACCTTGATAGAAATGGTCTTCGCCCTGCTCGTTATGTTTTAACTAAAGACGGGTTTATAACCTTAGCATCAGAAATTGGTATATGGGACTACAAGCCCGAAGACGTGGTTGAAAAAGGACGTGTAGGGCCTGGTGAAATGCTTGCCGTAGATACATATACGGGTAAGATTTGGCGTTCCAACGAAATTGATGAAGAATTAAAAACACGCCACCCTTATAAAGAGTGGATTGATCAACATATCAAACACCTTAAGCCAATAGAAGAGTGTGATGCGAGCCAAATTGGCAAGCGCGCTTTTGACGACGATATGATGGGCACCTATCACAAGCTATTTAATTATAGCTACGAAGAAAATCAGCAAATCATAAAAGTACTTGCCAATGATGGACAAGAAGCAGTTGGTTCTATGGGTGATGATACTCCTATGGCCGTTATGTCATCGAAGCAACGCACTGTATACGATTATTTCCGCCAACAGTTTGCCCAGGTAACCAACCCGCCAATTGATTCTTTGCGGGAAAATCACGTTATGTCGTTGGCGACTTGTGTTGGTCGTGAACAAAACGTGTTTAGTGAAACTTCCGGTTATGCAAATCGAGTGTTATTCAACTCACCTGTATTGATGTATACCGATCTAAAACAACTTCGCGAATACGATTCAGAATATTATTATTCAGAAATTATCGATTTGAATTACCTTCCTGAAGAAGGACTCAAAAAAGCAATTGAACGCATTTGTAACGAAGTAGAGTACTTAGTTAAGCAAAAACGCGCCGCTTTTGTTGTGTTATCTGATCGCAATATTAAACAAAACCGATTGCCTATTCCTGCAGCGATGGCTGTAGGTGCAGTACAGCGCCGCTTAATTGAAAAGTCACTTCGTTGTGATGCGAATATAGTGGTAGAAACAGCGTCGGCCCGTGACCCTCACCACTTCGCAGTGTTAATTGGTCTGGGCGCAACGGCTGTTTACCCATTCTTAGCCTATGAAACCATTGAACAAATGGTAGAAGAAGGTGAAATTGAACTGACCGCAATGCAAGCCACCTTAAATTACCGCAAGGGAATTAATAAAGGCTTGTATAAAATTATGTCGAAAATGGGGATCAGTACCATCGCCAGTTACCGTAGTTCAAAATTATTTGAAGCTATCGGTATTAATAAAGAGGTTACTGAGCTTTGCTTTAAAGGCATTCCAAGTCGTATTCAAGGCGCAGGCTTTGAAGACTTCGAACAAGATCAAATCAATTTAAATCGAATAGCTTGGTTGAAGCGTAAACCTTTGTCCCATGGCGGACTATTGAAGTACGTTCATGGCGGTGAGTATCATGCGTATAACCCCGATGTTGTTACCACATTACAGGTAGCGGTCAAATCTGGACGATATGAAGACTATCAAGCTTATTCAGCGTTAGTAAATGGGCGTTCACCGTCCCACTTCCGAGACTTACTTGAACTGAACCCTGATACGGATCCCATTGACATTAATGCAGTAGAGCCAGCGGATAAGTTATTCCCTCGCTTCGATACTGCAGCTATGTCCATCGGAGCGCTAAGTCCCGAGGCCCATGAAGCCCTCGCGATTGCCATGAACCGATTAGGCGGACAATCAAACTCCGGTGAAGGTGGAGAAGATCCAGCACGCTTTAATACTGAGAAAAACTCCAAGATTAAACAAGTTGCCTCAGGTCGTTTTGGTGTAACACCACATTATTTGGTTAATGCTAATGTTATCCAAATTAAAGTCGCGCAAGGTGCTAAGCCAGGAGAAGGTGGACAATTGCCTGGTGATAAGGTGAATAATTACATAGCTGAACTGAGATTTTCAGTTCCAGGTGTAACATTGATATCGCCCCCTCCCCATCACGATATTTATTCGATAGAAGATTTAGCGCAACTTATTTTTGACTTAAAACAAGTTAATCCCAAAGCGCTTATTTCAGTAAAACTGGTTTCTGAACCAGGGGTTGGAACTATCGCAACGGGTGTAGCGAAAGCCTATGCAGACTTAATCACAGTCTCAGGTTATGACGGTGGTACAGGTGCTAGTCCTTTAACTTCTGTTAAATATGCAGGTAGCCCATTTGAGCTTGGTCTAGCAGAAACTCAGCAAGCATTGGTCGAAAATGGTTTACGTCATAAAGTTAGGGTACAAACCGATGGCGGTCTTAAAACCGGTTTAGATGTGGTTAAAGCCGGTATTCTAGGTGCAGAAAGTTTCGGTTTCGGAACAGGTCCTATGGTCGCTTTAGGTTGTAAATATTTACGTATTTGCCATCTGAATAATTGTGCAACAGGTGTTGCAACCCAAGATGAAAAACTGCGTGATAACTATTTTATCGGTTTGCCTGAAATGGTGATGAATTACTTTAAGTTCATTGCTCAAGAAGTGCGTGAAATCATGGCTTCTTTAGGGGTAGCTAAGTTTGAAGACTTAGTGGGACGTACTGAGCTATTAAAAGTGATTGATGGTCTTACTGCTCGCCAAAGAAAACTCGATTTAAGTCCGTTGTTGGTGAAACCTAAAGAAGGCTCACATACTAAGCTATTTTGCTCTCAGGATGCCAATGCACCTCTGGATGAAGGCTTACTTAACAAACAAATTTTAGCGGCTTCACAGAAGGCGATCAGCTCCTTGTCCGGGGCGAACTTGACCTTCTCGATTCGTAATACCGATCGCTCTGTAGGCGCCCTTGTCTCTGGTGAAATAGCCAAACAGCATGGCAACCAAGGCATGCATGATGACCCCATTAAAGTGCATTTAACGGGTACGGCGGGACAGAGTTTTGGAGTATGGAATGCCGGTGGATTGGAGCTAACCCTTTGTGGTGATGCCAACGATTATGTTGGTAAAGGCATGACGGGTGGTAAATTGGTTATTTTCCCACCGCGCAATATTACCTTTGATCCTCACGTAAGTACGATTATGGGGAACACCTGTTTATACGGGGCAACTGGCGGAAAGTTATTCGCTGCAGGTAAAGCCGGTGAACGCTTTGGTGTACGTAATTCAGGTGCCATAGCCGTTATTGAAGGTGCAGGTGACAACGGTTGTGAATACATGACCGGCGGTATTGTTGCCATTTTAGGTAGTGTAGGCGTGAACTTTGGCGCAGGCATGACCGGTGGTTTCGCTTATTTATATGATGAATTTGACGATATCGAGCATCGAGTTAATGGTGAACTTGTGGATATCATGTCGATTGAAGAAAAAGGCATTTTGTCTGAGCATTTACGTGGTTTGATAAACCAACACTACGAAGAAACGGGTAGTGAGCATGCACTTATGTTATTAACTAATTTTGCCCAACAGTTGCAAAAATTCAGATTAATAAAACCTAAGACTAGCGACGTGAAAAATCTGCTAGGCCACATCAGTCGGTCAACAGCAGAATTACGTGTTCAGGCTCAGTAAAGGTAGGGTTTAAAAAATGGCTAAAAATGTATACCAATTTGTAGATGTAGAAAGAATTGATCCTCCGAAAAAGCCCATAATTATGCGCAAAGAGGACTTTGGTGAAATCTATCAACCACTTTCTCAATCTCAAACCGAAGGACAAGCAGATCGTTGTTTGGACTGCGGTAACCCTTATTGTGAGTGGAAATGTCCAGTTCATAACTATATTCCCCAATGGCTAAAGCTAGCGAATGAAGGGAAAATATTAGAAGCCGCCGAGCTATCTCATCAAACCAACAGTTTGCCAGAAGTTTGTGGACGAGTATGTCCACAAGATAGACTTTGCGAAGGTGCTTGTACACTTAACGACGATTTTGGCGCAGTCACCATTGGCAGTATTGAAAAATATATCACTGACACTGCGTTTAAAATGGGTTGGCGTCCAGATATGTCAGGTGTGATTAAAACTGACAAGAAAGTCGCCATAGTCGGCGCAGGACCTGCTGGTCTTGCTTGTGCTGATGTCCTTGTTCGAAACGGTGTAACACCCGTTGTATACGATAAATATGAAGAAATTGGCGGATTGCTTACCTTTGGTATTCCTTCATTTAAACTGGAAAAAGACGTTATCAAGTTGCGTCGTGAAATATTTACCAATATGGGTGTTGAATTCGTTTTGAACACTGAGATCGGCAAAGATATCGAATTTCAACAGTTAATGGACCAATATGATGCGGTATTCCTTGGCATGGGAACCTATAACTCCATGAAAGGTGGATTTGAGAATGAAGGGGTTGAAGGTGTTTATGAAGCGCTTCCTTTCCTCATCGCCAATATTAATCGTGTTATGGGGATTGAAAAACAAGCCTCTGATTTCATCGACATGAAAGATAAAAAAGTCGTTGTATTGGGTGGTGGTGATACCACCATGGACTGCGTGCGCACATCTATTCGCCAGGGCGCTAGTTCAGTCACTTGTGCCTATCGTCGTGACGAAGAAAGCATGCCTGGCTCTCGCCGTGAAGTGGTGAATGCTAAAGAAGAAGGTGTGAAATTCCAGTTTAACTTACAGCCTCTAGATATTGCCGTAGATGAATCGGGTAAAGCCTGTGGTGTTAAGTTGGTAAAAACTGAAATGGGTGAACCTGATGCACAAGGGCGCAGACGTCCGGTTGTAGTTGAAGGGTCTGAACATGTGCTAGAAGCTGACGCTGTGATTATCGCCTTTGGTTTCCAACCTAGCCCGGCTAATTGGTTCTCTGATTATGGGATTATTTTGGATGAAAAAGGTCGCGTTCGTGCTCCTGCACAAGGGCGTTTCCCGTTCCAAACCTCGAACCCGAAGATATTCTCTGGAGGCGACATGGTGCGTGGCTCAGACTTAGTGGTTACCGCCATTGACGAAGGTCGCAAGGCTGCCGACGGTATTATGGATTACCTGGGTGTTTAAGTTGCTTTAACGAACACTTAAATAATTAAGAATGACAAAAGGGCCTAATGGCCCTTTTTTATTAATTTGCTTGGGTACTTTACGCCAGGCACTCCTTCGCACCGACGACTCAACCTTTGCAAGGTTAATTTTCTTTGGCTATTTGTTTTAGCGCTTGCTCGAAAATCTCTGTTGGCTGGCCACCGCTGATTAGATGTTTGTTATTAACAATGACAGCAGGAACAGAACTGATCCCGGCTTGTTGGTAATGGGCTTGGGCTTTTCGTACATCTTGTTCAAACATATCAGAGTTGAGAATTTCAGCTGCTTTTTCTGTATCTAAACCGACCTGTTCAACTACCTCTAGCAATTGCTTATGATCACTTGGATTACCTGATTGTTTAAAATAGAGATCGAATAATGCGAGTTTGAGTTCTGTTTGTTTACCGCACTCATGGGCCCAATGAAGCAGGCGATGAGCATCAAAGGTATTAAAAATTCGCCCTCCTCCACGGTTGCCGAATTCATACCCTACCTCTAAACCGCGCTGTTTAATTGCTTCACGATTTTGTTCTGCTTGTTCCAGGCTGATGCCATACTTTTGGGTAATGTGCTCACCAATTTCTTGACCTTCGGGGGGCATCTGCGGATTAAGTTCAAAGGGTTGCCAGTCAATATTAACCGTTATTTCTCCAGCCAAATGACTAATTGCTTTGGAGAGTGATTTATAACCGATGATGCACCATGGACAAGATACATCGGAAACTATGTCGATTTGCATGTTTTTCAATTTTAATCCTTATCAAATAACTGAGTTTAATTTAAGAATGGCTATGTTGATGGTTACGAAGTTTAGCCACACACTTACGACAAGTGAACGTTGTGGTATCTATGCTTAGCAGTAATATCACTGCGAAACCTATCCCCCATAAAATCGCCAAAGGACTCAAAGGTACCGTAAAATTAAAGCCTTGGAAGGCTTCTAACCTAAGTTGTTCGTCAGCATCGTGAATTAAATGCCAAGCTTGTTTGATGGGATGTTGTGACATCGCAAAATTTTCAGCTTGAAGCAATTCAACACGCTGATAAATTGCCCTGATACTATTAGCATCTTGTTGAAATACAGGATCGTTACTTTCACTATAATGAGCAATGAGTTTTTCAATATTGCCGCCAAAATGCCTATTTGCAGTGACTTGAAAGCCCGAAAGATTTTGTTTGGCTTCGGTTAAGTGGGCATCAACTCGTTGTTGATATTGTTGCATGAAGCCGGGAGCTTGCACGCCAATCAACACGCCACTTGCGAATAAAAAAAGTCGTAGATAATCTGCAAATTGTCGGAGTAACCATCTGATCATACTGACTTACTCAATTGTATACGTTAAAAGAAGTGAATCGTCTTGCTCCTAACCTCGCCAACTTCTATAGTGAAGCAAGACGCACATTTATGACAGGTAAAAGGCAGTGAAGTTTAGTTTAAGCTCAAAAATCCATTCAATAGTGACAGTTTTATCTGCCACACTGATTTTTTCAATGGAAACTAACGCCCAAGATAATGAGACGTTGCAGATGACGTCACAAACTTGTCCCGAGGAATTTTATTCGTTACCCCTGTTCCCTAATCCCAAATTGTGTCAAGTGTTTGCTCCTGAACTGCCTGCCAGTTTGACCTACCATGCCGTTACTGATCAACAAAGTGCCATGGGCTTTTATACCGAGAAATTAGGACAAGCTGACCAGGTTAAAACCCTAAAAGGTCGGATCATGATGCAATATGATGACGCGAAAAAAATCATTATCCTATCCAAAGATGGGGCTGGGACACAAATCGATGTATTAGTGAAATCCTAGTGTTTTCACGACTAGGTTGCTGCTCTATACTTCTGCACTTTTAGTTAAAAAATTTTAAGCTCCACTTCTGACAGAGTTGTTACCTTGTGGCACTGTCTTTGCTATTTATCCATAAAGATTACAAATTTGATGATGAATTGACAAAAACGTCAATTTTTTGTCTTTTTTATTGAGGAAAGCCCTTATGGAACTAGCCATTATTTTAATGATGATGTTAATCATAGTCGCAATAGCTGCACTTAAGTTAAGTGACAATGGTTTATCATTCCCATTTAAACGAAAAGCCTCCCTACTCACCCACACTGAGCTTAGCTTTTTAGATTTAATCGAAAGCGCCATGGGCCAGCGCTACCGGGTATTGTGTAGAACAAGATTGTCTGAAATCGTTTCTTTGCGTCAAAATACTGACAAACGTGCCGCGAAACATGCACTTATCAAAGCGTCAAGTCGTCAGTTAGATTTTGTATTGTGCCATAAATCCGATATGAGCCCAGTTATGGCAATAGATTTAGTCCACAACGGCGGCAAAGGTGGTTATAAAACCCAACGCGATTGGTATGTCACCAGTGCTTTGGATGCCGCTCGAATCCCCCATTTGCGTATAAAGGTAAAATCGGGATACACAAAAGCGGAATTAAAAGAATGTATAGATGCGAAGCTTGCGACAGTGCAACGCAAAACACCTAAGCCTGTTGTACCAGGTACCAACAATCCAGATAACCCTCGCGCGGATAAACCGAAAAGACCTATACGCTCAAATCGTCCTGTCGCAGCCTAATTGACAAGAGACTTATTAGGATAAATTGCTCGCCCTTTGCTGAAAACAACATCAAAGGGCGTTTTTCGAACATCTAATCCTGTTCTTTTCATTTTATCTTGCCGCAATCCTCGCATTTTGAGTCGGTAAATATTAAAATTCGCGCAAATTCAATTAACTAAAAATATCATGAAAATAGCAATTCTAGGCGCTATGGATCAAGAAGTAGCATTGCTAAAAGAAACTCTTGAAAACGTAGAAGTATCTGAGTACGCCCACCTTAATTTTTATTCTGGTCAATTAAATGGCGTCGATGTAATAGTCGCAAAATGTGGAATAGGTAAAGTAGCTGCGTCCGTAGCCACAACAATCCTGATAGATCGTTTCGCCCCTGACTTTGTGGTGAACACCGGCTCAGCAGGTGGCTTTGACACAGATTTGAATATTGGTGATCTCGTTATTGGAACCAGTGTTCAGCACCATGATGTCGATCTCACTCATTTTGGTTATGAACGCGGTCAGGTATATGGTATGCCAGCCATCTTTCCTTGTGACCAACGCCTCATAGAGGCCGCAGAGCACGCCGCTAAAGACGTTGTACATGTTAAAAGTAAGCGCGGTTTAATATGTACTGGCGATTCCTTTATTGGATGTGATGATGCAGCTTCACGGTTAAGAGGACTCTTTCCTGACATGAGAGCAGTGGAAATGGAAGGCGCAGCTATCGGCCAAACTTGTTATATGCTGGATACGCCTTTTGTAGTGATTCGTTCGTTATCAGATATTGCCGGACAAACTTCATCGGTTTCATTTAAATCATATATTGATCAAGCCGCTAAAAATTCTGCTGAGCTAGTAATGAGTATGATTGCAGAAATGGCTGAGCAGCAGAGTTAACCCTGATGATGGCTGAGTATGAAGCCCTTCAGCAATCTGGTTTTTTACCTTTATTGGTAATCATAATCGCCTTGCTATTGGAGTGGCTAATACCTTGGCCGGAAAAAGCACACCCTCTGACACTTTTGCGGCTAATGGCAACCAATCTAGCCGCAAGAGTTAATCCTAATGCACCTAGAAGCACAGCGCAGCAACGTATCTCTGGCAGTCTAGCAATTATCGTTCTGTTAGCTCCAATTTTAGTGATTATTTCAATCCCCTTATTTCTGGCCCAATACCCACTATTTTTTGATGCCATAATGTTACTTGTTGCCATTCAGTTTCAACCTATCAGACGTCATTTTAAAGGACTTGAAAAAGCTTTAAAGTCAGAGAAAAAGAATCTGGCAAGGCATCACTTAAATGGAATTGTACTTCGAGATACCAGTACCCTTTCGCCCATGGGGATAGCAAAAGCGGCAATTGAATCCCTGAATCAGCGATTCATATATCAGCAATTAGCTATTATTTTTTGGTATTTGTTAGCTGGAGGGCTAGGCGCCTTAGTCGTTCGTATGTTGATAGAATTAAATCAAGTTTGGAATATGAAACGGCCTAAAAATCGCTACTTTGGTTTGCCCATTGCATTATTAACTCAATTGCTGGTGTGCCTACCTCAGCTCATCTTTGCTCTGATTTTTTCAATGATAACTAACCCTGTTGGTGCTTTTAAAGGGGTTAAATCCGTTCCCTCAAAATCACATATCAATAGTTTCGTTAAAGGGATGATTGGTGGCGCTTTAGGTATTCAATTAGGTGGCCCCGCCATTTATCACAATACCAAAGTTAGATATCCACGTGTTGGTGCTAGCCGAGAGGTGCGCTTCGCTGATCTGCAAAGGAGTTGGCAAAGTATCAATTATACGTTGTTTATATTCCTCACCATAATCACCTTAATATTGGCCATCATTTATAAATCGTCTTAACTGATCTTTTTGGTATTTTCTTTTCTATTAATGTGAGCTAGCACAATTAAACAACTTGTAGTTTAATTAAACAGCTAACAGTAATTCGTTTAGTTAGTGTTGTATTCAAGAAACGACTTATCTTTCACTTAAGTAAAATCGGAAGTTTATATGAATCAAGAAAATCATGTTATGGTCACCGGCGATTATAAGGTTGCAGATATTAACTTAGCAGATTGGGGGCGCAAAGAACTCACCATTGCTGAAAGCGAAATGCCCGCATTGATGAAGATCCGCGAAAAGTATCGAAGCTCTCAACCGTTAAAAGGAGCCAATATTCTTGGCTGTATCCACATGACGATTCAAACCGGTGTGCTGATTGAAACCTTGGTCGATTTAGGCGCGAATGTCCGCTGGTCATCTTGCAATATTTTTTCCACTCAAGATCAAGCCGCTGCCGCAATTGTTGCTGCAGGTGTGCCAGTCTATGCTTGGAAAGGTGAAACCGAAGAAGAGTACGAATGGTGTCTAGAGCAAACTATCTTAAAAGATGGAGAACCATGGGATGCGAATATGGTTTTGGATGATGGTGGGGATTTAACTCAAATGCTCCATGACAATTACCCTGAAGTGTTAAACAAGGTCCATGGCATCACTGAAGAAACCACTACTGGCGTTCACCGCTTATTAGAAATGTTAGAAGCAGGTAGCTTAAAAGTCCCAGCAATCAATGTTAATGATTCTGTCACTAAATCTAAGAATGACAATAAATACGGTTGTCGGCATAGTCTCAATGATGCCATAAAACGCGCAATAGACCATTTAATGGCAGGTAAGAAGGCCCTTGTAATTGGCTATGGTGATGTCGGTAAGGGTTCAGCACAATCACTTCGACAAGAAGGAATGATAGTGCGGATCTCGGAAATTGATCCGATTTGCGCCATGCAAGCGTGTATGGATGGTTTTGAGCTTGTATCCCCTTATGTTGACGGCAACAATAGCGGCAAGATTGAAGATGTTAATTCTTCCTTACTCAGTAACATCGATTTAGTGGTAACCACCACAGGTAATGTAAACGTATGTGATGCAAATATTCTCCGGTCTCTTAAGTGCGGCGCAGTGGTGTGTAATATTGGTCATTTTGATAATGAAATAGATACTGCTTTCATGCGTAAAAATTGGCGTTGGGATGAGATCAAACCCCAAGTTCATAAAGTCTATAGAAGCGAGGATGAACAAGATCATCTCATTTTATTATCTGAAGGCCGATTAGTTAATTTAGGTAATGCTACCGGGCACCCTTCTCGTATAATGGACGGCTCTTTTGCGAACCAAGTGCTAGCCCAAATTCTATTGTATGAGCAAGGATACGCAGACCTTGATGATACACAAAAAGCTCAATTATTGCGGGTAGAAGTGCTGCCCAAACATTTAGATGAAGAAGTCGCTAGATATATGGTGGAAGGTTTTGGTGGAGTAATCACTAAATTAACCGAGCAGCAAGCAGATTATATTAGCGTGCCCATCGAAGGGCCTTTTAAAACCGACGCTTATCGCTATTAACTCCAGTTTCGAACTTCTATCTTCAAAGCCCAGTACTTACTGACTGTTATTTGCAACACTGAATAACAGTCAGTCAGCAGCCAACTTTAGTCTAATCCCTCCTATATGCTATTTGAAAATTCTGGTTAAGTGCTATTATTAATATACTGAAATCTGAAACTTAACACTTAAACCCCAAAGAGAAATGATGTCGGTATACTCAGGAAGAGATAGATATGCGAGTTATAGTTTATCCTATAGCAATAGGATATTAACTGGCGTGGTAACGGGCTCAATCGGAATTCAATTAGCCACCCAATACGACCGCGATCTAACCCAAATTCTACACTCCATAGCAGATAAGTATTTTGCATACGTAGGCGACTTTTCAGCGTGTCAAGCCTATACCGATGATGCGACTGGTGTCGTCCACCTGACTCATCAGAAGACAGAAAAAGCAGGTTGCGTAGTAGATGCTTATTGCATGGGCACAGCTTTGTCGAGGGAACAAATGAGACGCATACGAAGCGACGCAAAAAACCCAGCGTCTCTAGACGAAAGAATTTTCGACGATTATCAGCAGTGTGTTAGTTTCGTTCAATCAGTTTTGGCACAATTTGAGTCTAGCAGTGAAGCCAGTAAGTAATCGGGACATTCAATATTGCTCATTGAACCCCTCCCACTTCCAGCGAGTGCTTGCATTGGGAAATGATGTTCATGGAGATAATTACCTTAATGAGAGGGATTTGGAACGCCTCTTCACTCAATCCTCTCAAAATAATATCAATGCCAGCTTTGTGTCTCTAAAAGGAGACAAGCTCATTGGCTTTAGACTAACAATTGCTGCAAATAATTGGCATCCCGATAAATGGTGTACTCCGCAACACTGGAATATTGCTACTAAGCAAGTTTGTTATTTTAAGTGCAATACCGTAGATAGCAGCTACCGTGGAGCAGGTATTGGTTCAAAATTACTTTCTTTATCCATTGAAAAAGCTCGTGAACAAGGTGCTCTGGCCGGTCTGGCACATATTTGGCTAGCAAGCCCAGGGAATAGCGCATTTAGGTATTTTTCTAAATGTGGTGGAAAGCTAATCAAGCGGCATCCGGGAAAATGGCATTCTAGTTATATTGAAGATGGTTATATTTGTCCGGTTTGCAAACAAAATTGTGAATGTGTCGCAGCTGAAATGCTTTTAACGTTCTAGCACTTTTATTTTTGAGTTTACTAACAGGTCTTTATCTGACCTAAGCATTGATCTAAATGTTCGTGTTCCCCTTAGTAGTATGTAACTCAATTTCTGTAAACGACAGATAACAATAAGTATTTAATTGAATATGTATGATCCCATCGTTGAACCCTATCCAAAATCTTATCAACAGTACCCAGATTCATATTGGGCAAACAGTATCGAAAAATTTCCAGAAACTACATCTTTAGTCAATGATATACAGGCTGACGTTGCAGTTATTGGTGCTGGATACACCGGCCTTTCCTGTGCTTATCACTTAGCCAAAAATTATGGGAAATCAGTGGTAGTCATTGACGCAAATGATCCTGGCTGGGGATGCAGTGGCCGCAATGCGGGGTTTGTGTTACCCGGCACAGGGAGGTTATCTCTATTCGATATGGAAGAAAAATGGGGTGAATCAACAGCTCAAGGTGTCTTCCAAGAATATATGAAATCTATTGATACGGTTAATGACCTTATTGAACAGGGAAATATTGACTGTGACAAAACCCCAGGCGGATATCTCAAGCTCGCCCATAAAAGAGCCAAAGTCGAATTATTAAGGAAACAAGCAGATAAATTACAACAACGCTATGGTGAGTCGGTTAAGTTTATTTGTAGCCAAGATGTTAGCAACTCATTCTTGAGAAGTGCCAACATGTATGGTGGCATCTACTTCGACCAAAGTTTTGCGGTTAACCCAATGAAGTTGGTCTTAGGCTATTACGAAATGGCGAGCCAGGCTGGAGTCAAAGTGTTTTCAAATTCCCCAGTAAAAAGATGGCAGCAGAAATCGAATCATCACTGTCTATATACTCAAAATGGCCGAGTAACTGCTGACAAGGTGGTTATCGCCACTAATGGCTATACAGGCACCAATATGCATAAACTGGTCAATCAACGCCATTTCCCTGTCCTTTCAAGCATTATTGTCACTCGCCCGCTAACCGACAGTGAACTTCGCAGTATTGGCCTAAAATCTGGCTTGATGGCAATGGATACTCGAAGAATGAAATACTACTATCGACTGTTACCCGACAATAGAATTCTGTTTGGTGGCCGAGGGGCAATTCAAGGTAAGAATGCAAATAACGCTAGCTTTAAGATGCGCCTGTTGGCAGGGCTTAAAGACACCTTCCCGGAGCTAAATGCTATTGAGGTTGAACACTTTTGGAGTGGCTGGATAAGTGCCACCTACGATAATTACCCTAGAATAAATCACAGTGACGATAAAGGTGTTTACTATTCAATGGGCTACTGCGGCTCTGGACTGGCTTTTTCTACATTGGCAGGCAAACGGTTAGCCCAAAGTATTTGTGAACCGGAGAGTCTACCAGATTTGCCTTTTTGGCAGAGTCAACTTCCAAGGTTTCCATTGGCACGATTTCGTCGGCTTGGTTTAGGCGCTTATTATGCTTTAGCTTCACTTCGAGATTAAAACAACTAAGCACTCACCAGTAACCAGAAGGCATTCAAGTTACTGGTGAGTCGACAATGGCTCGTTGATACTAGGCTTGAACCCGCTAATTTTTAAGCCAGTTTAACCTTAGCGAATTTGCGTTTACCCACCTGATACACGCCTTCGCTGTTGCGCGCAATTAATTGGCGAGTGTCGTCAACTTTATTACCATCAATTTTAACTGCGCCTTGTTTTATCATGCGCATGGCCTCCGACGTTGAACCAACTAAATTAGCTTCTTTTAGTAGATTGGCAATAGGCATTCCATCCCCCTCTGCGGCCACTTCAACTTCAGGAATATCATCTGGAATTGCATTTTTTTGGAAACGCTGAATAAAATCTTGATGGGCCCCCTCTGCAGCTTCCTGTGAATGGAATCGGGCTATAATCTCTTTCGCTAATTCAATTTTTATATCTCTTGGATTAGCTCCGTCATTAACCGATTCTTTGAGTTGTGCAATGTCCGTAAGCGGTCTAAAACTTAGCAAATCGAAATAACGCCACATAAGTTCGTCGGAAATAGACATAATCTTGCCAAACATATCGTTAGGCGCATCCGTAATTCCGATGTAGTTACCCAGTGACTTAGACATTTTTTGCACGCCATCCAAACCTTCAAGTAACGGCATCATCAGCACTGTCTGTTGAGATTGACCTTCGGCTTTTTGCAGCTCCCGCCCCATTAACAAATTAAAGCGTTGGTCGGTACCACCAAGTTCCACGTCAGACTGCAATGCCACTGAATCCCAACCTTGTACTAACGGGTATAGAAATTCATGAATCGCGATGGCTTGACCATTGTTATAACGCTTTTTGAAATCATCCCTTTCCAACATTCGCGCAACAGTTTGTCTTGCGGCCAACTTAATCAGACCAGCGGCTCCCAAATTATCCATCCACTCGGAATTAAATCGTACAGTGGTTTTTTCAGGATCGAGAATTTTAAACACCTGCTCTTTATAGGTTTCTGCGTTGGCAATAATATCTTCTCGACTCAACGGCTTTCTGGTTACATTTTTACCTGTTGGGTCACCTATCATTCCGGTAAAATCACCGATCAAGAATATTATTTCATGGCCTAGCTCTTGAAATGTCCGCAGTTTATTGATTAAAACGGTGTGACCTAAGTGCAAATCTGGTGCTGTAGGATCAAAGCCAGCTTTAATTTTTAGAGGTTTGCCCTCTTTTAACTTGGCAATGAGTTCTTCTTCGATCAAAATTTCGTCCGCTCCGCGCTTAATCTCACGAATTGCGTCCTGCCAATTTGTCATTTTGCTACCTCAATTTTCACACATTAGTTTTTATCAGCCGCGCATTTTACCCATGCAGAGTCGATAGTGAAAGGAATTCTGTATATTTTTGTATAATCATGTATCCTGTAACATGCTCATATAACTGGTTATTTTTTGACCTCAAACTAGAAAAGTAACTAAAATCGTTATATTCTCAATTTAGCCGACTAATTTCAGAGATATTCGTTACAGTGGTACAAAGAACTTTAAAACGCCTACCCACCAAACACAAAGCCTTATTATCTGGCTTTGCGTTATTTTTCTTACTCTTGTTGTTCATTCCGACTGAATCCGCTAAAGCATCCAAAAACAGTCAAATATTGGAAGTTGGCAAACGTTATGACGTGCCGCTCACTATTGATACCCCAGAACAATTGGCAGATGCGTTAGATGACGAACCTTTACAGTGGCAAACATTTAAAATCAAAAAAGGCGATACCTTAGCTAATATATTTAAACGTGCTAATCTCACTCCGCAAGAAACCTATTATGTCAGTAATGCCGGAAAAGATGCCAAAAGACTACTCAAAATGCGTCCGGGTCAAAGTTTGCAATTATTGATTGATGACCAAGGAAAGCTTGAATCTTTAGGTTACGAGCTGTCTTCTACACAAACCTTATATATCAAACGACAAGAAGCCAATAGCTTTGCCAGTAGCATTGATACTAAGCAAGTAGATACCCGATTAAACTACGCTCAAGGTGAAATAAAAAACAACTTTTGGAACGCTGCAGTTAAAGCAAATTTGTCAGAAAAACATATCATGAGCTTGGCAGGTATTTTTGGTTGGGACATCGACTTCGCATTAGGATTGCGTGAAGGCGACACATTTAATGTCGTTTTCGAAGAACATTTTATCGATGGTGAGTATGTAGAAAGCGGCAAAATAGTGGCTGCAGAGTTTATTAATCAAGGTGAAGCATTTACCGCAATCTTATATGACGATGGTAACTATTACACGCCTGAAGGAAGAAGTATGCGCAAGAGCTTTTTGCGTGCTCCCGTTAATTTTAAATATATTAGTTCAAGCTTTAAGAAAAGACGCTTCCACCCTGTTCAAAAGCGCTGGAAGGCTCACAGAGGCGTAGATTATGCCGCCAATAAAGGGACGCCAGTGATTGCAGCGGGTGACGGTAAAGTTATTCGTTCAACTTATGACAAATACAATGGCAACCATGTGTTTATTCAACACGGGGAAAAGTATGTGACCAAATACCTACACTTTACTAAACGCGCAGTGAAGAAAGGTCAAACGGTGAAGCAAGGACAGGTAATTGGTTACGTCGGTTCTACTGGGTTAGCCTCAGGTCCGCATTTACATTATGAATTTTTGGTGGACGGGGTGCATCGCAACCCGCGCACCGTGACATTGCCAAAAGCACAACCCATTGCAAAATCTGAAGCGGCGCAATTTGCAAAAATTGCTGAAAAACGTGTTAGTCAGCTTAACAACACAAAACGAATTATGCTTGCAATGAACCGTTAGTTAGCATTAGGAGCACTATGTCAAACCTTTATGTAGGCTTGATGTCTGGCACCAGTATGGATGGTGTTGATGTAGCACTAGTAGATTTTTCCAAAATTAAACCCACTATCATAGATTGTCAAACCTATGACTATCCCCCTGAACTGGCGCGTACATTGAACTCATTATGCGCCAATTCTGACAACGAAGTCGTGACCATGGGCCATGCTGACCGAGAAGTTGCCAGAGTCTTCGCCAGCGCTGTAAACGATATTTTGTTGAAAAACGAAATCTCTGCATCCAAAATCGCCGCGATTGGCTCCCACGGGCAAACAATTCGTCATCACCCAACGGGTGACAACGGTTTTACTTTACAAATCGGCGATCCCAATAGCATAGCCATTTTGACAGGTATTGATGTCATCGCCGACTTTAGACGCAAAGACATCGCATTGGGAGGGCAAGGTGCGCCATTAACACCCGCATTTCATCAAGCCGTATTTCGTCACTCTCACCATTCTAGAGTTATTTTAAATATTGGCGGGATTGCTAACATTACGTATATTCCAAGTGATGCCAAACAGTCAGTGTTAGGTTTTGATACTGGTCCTGGCAATACCTTGATGGACGCTTGGTGCCAAAAGCACCTTAATAAGGCTTATGATGCAAACGGTGCTTGGGCTGCCCAAGGATGTCATGATTCACAGTTGTTACAGCAACTACTCAAAGAGCCTTTTTTCGGTCTTCCAGCCCCGAAGAGCACAGGTAGAGAATTATTTCATCTACAATGGTTAGAGAAACATCTGATTGATTTCCCAAATGAGGTTTCCAAAGAAAGCGTGCAAGCCACCCTTTCAATGTTAACAGCCTGTTCCATCGCACAACAAATTAACCAACTTGATGGTGTGGAAGAAGTCTTTGTATGTGGTGGTGGGGCAAAAAATGATTTCTTGATGGAATGCTTGGAGAACGAACTTGTAGAGTGCGACTTACACACAACAGATATGTTGGGCATTTCCCCAGATAGTGTAGAGGCGGTGGCATTTGCTTGGCTTGCATATGCCTTCAATCAAGATATGCCAGGAAATTTACCGTCGGTTACTGGTGCCAGCCGTCCTGCGGTGCTAGGGGGCTATTTTCCTGCCGGTTAAACGTTTTTGTGGCGCAACAATACTCAATAAGATTGAAAATATAACGTGAAAAATTTAAAACGAGTTTTAGATAAAATAGACTTAGAGATCTTAGCCGTCATGTTTGCTGACCCCAGTTTAAGCAATAAAGATATTGCCATGAAAGTTAAGTTAGCTCCCTCTTCAAGCTTGGAAAGGATTAAAAAACTACAGTCAGATGGCATCATCGAAACACTGAATATGCAGGTAAACCTACAAGCCCTTGGCGGCCATATTCAAGCGATGATATCAGTGCGTTTAAAAGACCATAATCGAGCAACGGTAGATAACTTCCAAAAATCGCTGTTACCCATGAATGAAGTATTGAGTGTATTTCATATGGGAGGGGAGAATGACTTTTTTGTACACGTCACTGTTGTCGATTCCATTCACCTCAGAGACTTCGTATTTAATGCCATTACCGCAAGACAAGAAGTCAACCATGTGGAAACGGCCTTAGTTTATGATCATCAAATCAGTCATACTCTGCCTAACGTCAATCACCAGAGATAACACAATTCGCCAACTTAACCATTGGTTATCCTATCCGACCATTCGTCATCTGCACCACTTGGTGTTATTAATCGATTAGCTGTTGCATTTTGGGGCCAGAAGCAAAGTGTTGCTGACAAACATGTGAACTTATTTGTAAATACAACTCATCGATTTTGTCTGCACTCATAAATTGCTGACTAAAATTGGCAACACAGGGATCGATATGCAGTTTTGCCGTATTTATTAAGTGGGCAATGAGTGCTTTTACGTTGTCTGTTCCCATTGCGATCCGCATGGTGGTGGGGTGAATTCCACCTTTTTGTTGCTCCTTTACAGATAACTCGGAATGGGAAGTTAATGCGGGGCACAAAATAATGGTGTTATTTTGCCCAATACTCACCTGATGACTAAAAGCCGGCTCCAATGCATCAAAGAAGCGCACAAAAACGTCTCTCGGTAAGCCGGCTTTTTCAAGATCAATGGTAAACAGTGCGCACGGCCAACCATGTCGCATTTGCTGCTCTCGTAATTCGGCATTGGGATGGTTAGGTAACCCATGACTATTTACATTGAACAATGGGTGAGCAGCTAAAAACTGACTAAACACTCGAGTATTAATCACTTTATTCATAATTCTTTGCTCTAGAGTTTTCATACCACTTAAAACGTCAAAAGCTTTTTCCGAATCAAGAAAAGCACCTTTGATGTAGTACACATCCCAAAACATTGTTTGCGACCAGTCGAAACCATCAACACAACTTCCTTTTGGCTGAAACATACGAAAGCCTTCGCCAATCACCACGCCTGCAGTAGTGGCACCGGTTCCGCAAATATCCTTAGTGTAGCTGTGTACTACATAATCAGGTCTTAGAGATTTATCTTTTTGTTGCAAAGGTTGGTGCAATATAGGCGTTGCTAGGGTTGCATCTAGCATTACCAGATGGTTATTGCTATGGGCAATTTCACAAATTCCCGCAACATCCAAAATGAAACCATGAGGGTTGCAAGGTGATTCCAAATACACATGCAAATTATGCTTTGTTAATCTAGCAGCATGCTTATTTTTAACTTGCCGCATAAAATCAGAAAACGCCGTAGCGCTATATCCATCGAACCACTCAAGCTGAATATTCAATCGATTTTCTCGCGCGAAATAATCATATAACAATTGGTAAACACCGCCATACACGTTGCGTGAAACAATCAGTACATCAGAATGGGAAAGTACGTTGCAAAGTAGCGCATCAATTGCAGCCATCCCTGAGTTAAAGTTCCATGCTAAGTAGTCTGCAGAATAGGGTCCAGCTTCTAAATCTACAATCGCATTTGCCAGGGAAATGTTGGTAGGATTAAGTAACCTTGAATATATTTGGTGAGTAAACTCTTTGCCGTGAAAGGCATCATCTACCCACTCTGTGCAAGCATAAACATAAGTGGCTGTGCGAACAATAACAGGTGTAGCTGAAAACAACGCGGGAATATTATCAAACAGGGGATAATGACTTTTGCAAACCTGAGAACCAGATTGGTGGGCCATACTCTGATAAGTTGCCCTGAACGGATTCTGTAAAGTGTCTAAGATTTTAGCAATTTGAAAAGAAAGAAACTTTTTCGCATTAAAATATGCCAATTTATTTTCTCTGCTCAAACCATCTAGGGTTTCATTAGTAATTTTCCAAAGATTGTTTACATCAAGTTGCGCTAAGTAAAGGTGTTTAGCCACAGCAAACAATGCTTTACCATAGTCGGAGCTTGCTTCAATACCAAAGTGTGCCAACTGCTCATAAGCCAGTTCATCAATACTGGCTGCTTCAGTGGTATTACGTTTTGGAGAAAGTAATTTAACTTGGTTAGCTTGTTGCTCATTATTCATAAAGTTACCTTATATTTAACAGGCCACCTGACTGTATTTCATTTCGATTAAAAACATACCAGGTAATTTTATTCGGAAAAATAACAAAACAACCAAATATAATTTCAAATAAATTGTATTTAAATAGGAAAGTTAAGTTTACTGTAGGACTTCAATGTGACTAATTTATTGATATGTAGCCGAGACGCACTTGATTATATAGAGCAAATTGAACAGGCAAAAATAGCGAACCTCAAGATTCAAATTAGCCCTAAATCTCCTGGGTCAATAATCAATGGGCAAGAGGTTGATGTGTTGCTTGGCGAACCTGAGTTATGTATTAGCGCACTTCCTTACTGCCCAAACGTTAAGTGGGTTCAGTCGACTTGGGCAGGGATTAAACCTTTTGTGGATTCGGCACCTCATAATTTTAAATTAACTGGCATTAAAAATTGTTTTGGGTCACAAATGCGCGAATATGTCTTCAGTTATTTGTTGTATTTTTCTAGGAAAATTCAAACCTTCAACGAACTGCAATCGCAGCAAAATTGGTCGCAGCCGAGTTGCTCCCAGTTACAAGGAAAAACCCTAGGTATATTAGGTATGGGATCAATTGGAGTGGAAGTTGCTAAAACAGCAAAGCACTTTCAGATGGAAGTTATTGGTGTCGCAAAAAGCGCGCGAAAATTAGATTGCGTCGATCAGTTTTATGGGCTTTCACAACTCGCAAGCTTCGCCCATCGTTTAGACTACCTAGTGGTTTTATTGCCCCACACAAATGAAACTGACAAGATAATCGATCAACGATTTTTATCTCAGTTAAATGAGCAATGCATCTTAATTAATGCAGGCAGAGGTCAAGTCATTGATGAAAAGGCCTTGCTTCATGCGCTTTCGCAAAATCAATTGCAAGCCGCAGTTTTAGACGTTTTTACTGAAGAACCCTTACCTAAAGGCCACCCTTTTTGGAGTTTAAATAACCTATATATCTCCCAGCATACAGCTGCAATTTCAAAGCCAAAGGAAATCAGCAACATTTTTCTAGAGAATTTTCGATTATTTCAAAACAAACAAACTCTAATGCATTTGGTCGATTGGAAAAAGGGATACTAATAAGCCAGTTAACTCTTTTTTAGGCGTAAGATAACTACTATTTAAGGTTATTAAAGATATTTGTATTAGTGTAAATAATCATAAGTAGAATCTGTAGACTTTGATATGCTGTGCTAAATATTCACAAAGAATAATTAAATGGTAAACGTATCACGGAAGATGCAAATATTATGATTACGCATTCAGCCCCCATCAAAAAGCGAAGTGCAGAAGAGAGCATAATTCTAACACTTAGCGGCGCAAGCTCCATCGGCGTATTGCCCTTTGCTATCTATCGTTTTTTAGAATCAGACTGGGCGGTTGCATGTTTAGACTTATTTGCAGTTTTAGCTTTAGGCTCTCTATTTATTTATGTTTACCGCACCCATAATACCCAATTACCTGGCCGTATTCTTGCGTTTGTATCCATGTTCGTTGTCTTTGTTACTATATTGCTCAAAGGTATTAGCCAATTAATGTGGATCTTTCCAGCACTCACTGCTGTGTTTTTCCTGCTTCCAGCTAACATGGCTGCTATTTACAGTATGTTAATTCTTTTCTCTATAGGATATGTGCTGCGAGAGCAGTTGACTGTGTTTTTGGCATTAGAGTTTTATGTGACGGCCATAGCGACTTTGCTATTCAGTTATGCATTTTCAGATAGAATGCGAAAACAGCAACAACAATTAACAGAATTGGCAACCTGTGATCCGTTAACAGGTGCTGGTAATAGACGCGCTATGGAGCAAAAAATGCTGGAAGTCATTGCTTTGCAGAGAAAAGAGCATAACTCACCCGTCTCGCTAATTTTGATGGACCTAGATAACTTTAAAAAGGTTAACGATGCCTATGGTCATGCTAAAGGTGACGATATTTTAAGAGTATTTGTAGAAACGTTAGAAAATAGTATCCGTTCATCCCATGATTTATATCGGTTTGGAGGGGAAGAGTTTGTGGTTATTGCAGACAACACTCCCCTGAAAGAAGCTATTACATTAGCCGAGGAACTCCGTTTAGCCATTGAAAAAGAAGGTTGGTTAGCAGAGCATAAAATCACTATTTCAATAGGAACAGCTAAATATAGCCCTCATGAAACCGCCTTTGAATGGCTAGGCCGAGCAGATCGTGCAATGTATCAAGCGAAAGGTTTAGGTCGTAATAATTGTTGCGTAGCCTAAAATTAATCAAGTAAAAAGCGTTATTGTAAGACCAAAATATGGCATATTCCCAGCTACAATCAACAGTTAATAGCAAATAAAGAAACTTGAATGCCACCTTCACCAGAAAGTAAATCTAACTTCGTCACAAAATATTTCAATAAAATAGAGCTATTCGGCTGGATATTATGTGCATCGTCAATGCTCACTATTGTGTTTGCTAAAGAACTGAATCCGCAAATTATGCCGTTTGCCTGGTTAGGCGCAATTATTGGTGCTGGCATAATTGGTTGGGGAGCAGGACGAAAACACAAACGAAAGTAGGCAGTGAATCAGTAATGTAAGTAAGTACCCACCCTCTATCAGTTGACTTAAAATATTGGATAATGGCTAGCCCATAAAAAATCTACCTTCAATAAATGATGAAAGCACATCTCACCTTACCTTGAGTATCTAAAATAGTTGGCATCTAGACACATAAATCCCTGCCTAAATACTAGTATCAATATAGGTTTTAGTGATATAAGTCTTTGCATGTTCATAGTGTTACTTAATTCATAATTTTTCAAATACGTGTTTTAACTTTTTTAACATCAATATGGATTTTTCTTGTACCTAACTTCTGCTTCAAATAAGGAAACATTTATGTCTTCGCAATTTCACGATGTTATTCAACTGTCTCCAGAAAAACGCCATGCCTACTTATTAACTCAGGCAACTATCCACCAAAAGATTTGGATCCTCACCGACGAGCATGGTTGCGTGATGCTAAATAGTGAAGATGAAGACTGTGTACCAGTTTGGCCATCTGAAGAATTTGCTAAATATTGGGCAACGGGTGATTGGGCTGACTGCACGCCTAAGGCAATAACCCTATCAGACTGGTTTGAACGCTGGACAAGAGGTCTAGAAGGGGACGGGGTCAATATCGCAGTATTCCCAAACCCAGATGAAGAAGGGATTGTAGTTTTTCCTGACGTATTTGACAGTGAGCTTAAAGAAAGAAATCGGTCTAAATTAAACTAACAGTGACACGGTAAAAACCAATATACAAGTGAGGTGACACACCTCACTTGTTTTATCTAAAGCCTATTTTTCCCTCTCCCACTTAACCTTTTTTGCCTTTTAAATTCGACTACTTGTCAGAAGATAAGTGCAGATTATCCTTAAACGCTAACATGCACGGGGTAAGCACCAGAGTTAGTACTGTGGCAAAAGCTAAGCCACCAGCAACCGCTGTGGCTAACTGAGACCAATATTCGGTTGAAGGTCCACCTATATCAACATTGCGCCCAATAAAATCAATATTGATGCCAAGCACCATAGGTAATAAACCTAAAATAGTGGTTACAGTGGTTAGCATAACAGGACGCAATCGTTGCGCACCTGTGCGCAAGATTGCCTCGGTGCTTTTTAGCCCTTCACTTTTTAAAATATTGTATGTATCAATTAGTACAATATTATTATTGACCACTATGCCGGCTAAGGCGATAACCCCCACACCTGACATGACGATGCTAAACGGTTTTTGGAATATAAGTAATCCCAGCACTACGCCAACAATGGAAAACAGGACTGCACTTAAAATTAAGAAGGCTTGATAAAAACTATTAAACTGAGTCACTAAAATAATAGCCATAACAAATAACGCGATCAAAAAGGCATTAAGTAAAAAAGCTTGAGATTCGTCTTGTTGCTCATTTTGACCTTTGATAGTAATTTCAACTCTGGGATCTAAATTCAGCGTCGGTAATTGTTGCTTTAGCTCAGGAAGGGCAATGCTTAACAACTCACCTGGAACCATATTAGCTTCGACTCGCAGCACTCGTTTACTGTCAACATGTCGTATCAAGTCGGTTTTCAATTTGGCAGTACGCTCAACAAAATTACTAATGGGCACTAAACCATTAGCGGTTTTAAGTCTCAATTCATCAAGTTTTCCAATGTATCTATCGGTACTTGGAAATCTCACTCGAATATCTAACTCATCATCCACATCATCGGGTCGATACTCTCCGATCCGTAACCCCGTAGTCACGAATTGCACCGTATTCCCCACTAAGGTTGCGTCAGCGCCAAATCGAGCAGCATCACTCCGGTTCACCTTTAATTGCCACTCAATACCCGGTTTTGAGGCAGTATCACCAATGGAGGTAAATTTATCGTTTGCATCTAACGCTTTACGAATTTTTAATGCCGCTTCATTTAGAAGTTCCGGAAAACGAGAGGAAATCTCTATTTGTAAATCCTTACCAGATTGAGGTCCTTCTTGATCAGGAGTAACTTCAATATCCAATCCAGGCATATTACCGATGCGGTTTTCAACGTCTTTTAAAACCTCATCTGAATGCGGTCTTAAATGCCAATCAACGAGATTCAACCTTAAGGTACCTATTTGATCTTGCCCACCAGAACGCGAATACAAGGTTTCTATTTCTGGCATATCAATTAACTCTGCTTCCACTTCTTTAATAATATTGTCTTTTTCGTAGACTGAATAATCTCCAATGGACCTCACAGTAATATTCACGCCCTGGGAATCTGCTTTTGGAAAAAACTCCACACCTAAACCAGACGATGCATAAAGCGTAAAAGTGATCACAGCAAAAACAACTGCAATTGCTAAACTTTTTAAAGGGTGCGCAATCGCCAAGGATAGGAAGCGTATATAACGACCTGTGTATCCTTCAAGGGAATAAATATCGCCGTTTTCAGCTTGCTCAAGTTGTTGTTTGGTTTTGCTACTGATGTATCTAGGTTTACCGAAAGCCGCCCCCAGCGTTGGAACAAACACCAATGCCATTAACAGGGAAGCAGTTAAAACGGCAATCAACGTAAAGGGTAAATATTTCATAAATTCCCCCATCATGCCTGGCCAAAACATAAGCGGCGCAAATGCAGCCAAAGTAGTGGCTGTAGAGGCAATAATCGGCCAAGCCATTCGTTGCGCAGCATTTTTGTATGCGGTTCTCTTATCTTGACCTTCACTCATACATCGATCGGCAAACTCAGTTACCACAATGGCGCCGTCAACTAACATCCCCACGGCCATGATCAGTGAAAACAACACAACCATATTCATGGTATAGCCAAACAAGGAAATCACTAGAATACCGGTTAAAAATGACCCAGGAATAGATACCCCAACTAGGGTTGCAGTGCGCACTCCTAATATAGCGACAATGACGATAGCCACCAAGATTATGGCACTGGTGACATTGTTCTGTAAGTCGCCCAGCATCATATTTATATTTATTGACTGATCACCTGTGTATGTCACAGACACGCTGTTTGGCCAAACCGAAGAACCTTGAGCTTGCTCAACAAATGCTTTTACTTTTTCAACGGTGATAAGTAAGTTTTCACCAGGGCGTTTTTTTACTTCAACTGACACTGAAGGATGAGAGTTTAGACGTGCAAAACCAGACGGGTCTTTATAAGATCGTCGTACCTGAGCAACATCTTCAAAAGTGATCACTCTGTCACCATCCACTTTAATGGGTTGCTCTAATACATCCGCTACTGTTTCGAAAACCGACGGCACTTTTACCGCGAAACTGCCAACACCAGTATCCATAGTGCCGGCAGGGACAAGGCGATTATTTCGTGATAGAAGGGTTAAAATTTCACTTTGATCAAGTCCGTAGGACTCTAATAACAATGGGTCGACAATAATTTCGACTAAATCTTCACGGTCACCGCCGATGTCGACTTCGAGTACTTCAGATATGCCTTCGAGTCCATTTTGTAACTCTCGGGCAGTTGTAATTAGCGCTCTTTCTGACACGGGCCCTGACAAAACCACCGTTAATACAGCCTGTTGACCTGCCATGGTAATTTCATGAATCGTGGGTTCTTCGGTTTCATCAGGCAATTTAGCCCGCGCGACCGTGACTTTATCACGCACATCAGCCAGCGCTTCTTTTGAGTCAAAGCCCGCCACAAACTCCATGGTGAGACTAGCAAACCCTTCGCCCGCAGTCGCTTTCATTTCTTTTAGGCCATCGATGGATCGCAGCTCCCTTTCCATTGGCTTAACAAGCATCCTCTCTGCATCCTCAGGAGCAATACCATCATGGACAATGGAAACGTAAATAAATGGAATCGGAACATCTGGATTCGATTCTTTGGGAATATTTAAATAGGTTACTGCACCTGAAACTATCAATAACACAAAGATCATTAATACAGTGCGCGTATGGTCGATTGAAGCGGTTATAATATTTTTCATAGGAAGATAGTAATGCTACTTTTCTGATGTCGAATCTTCGACAATTTCCACTTTATCACCATCACGGACAAACCCCTGTCCACGGGTAATAATCCGCGCTTGCTCACCTAACCCCGTTAGCCATACCCCTTGACTGTCACTTTTAACAATATCGATGGGAACAAATTTAACGGTTTCACCTTCCACAATTTTCACGCCTAAGTTACCTTCTTCATCCAAGGCCATTACCGCTGGTGTAATTTTGATAGCACGCTCTTGGCGCAGTGGAATTTTCAATTCAGTACTCATTCCAGCTAACAGAGTCCTTTCGGGATTAGGTACTGCAACTTCCAAATTGAAGGTATTAGTACCTTGGTTTGAAACACTGGAGATATAACGAATTTTTCCTGCCACAGTCTGTTCAGTGGTAAGCCTGCCGTGGGCAGGTTGACCAAGATAAATTTTCTGAATCCAGTTTTCTGTCACATCAGCTGAAATAATTAGAGGATCTAAATCAATAACAGTAGCTATAGTGTCGCCATCTCTGAGTAAATCTCCCACTTCGACTTCACGACGGTTTAAGACACCATCGAAAGGCGCAACAATGGTGGTTTTAGTGATTGCCAATTCCAATCGTTCAATTTCCGCTTTTGCTAACTCAACATTAGCATCCGCTTGCGCCAAAGCCGATTGGGATTGAAAGCCCTTTTTCCCCAAAGATTGAGCGGCTTCTAATTCTATTTGCCGCTGTTTCAAAATTGACTTTGCGGAGCGCAATTGTGCATTCAGATAGTAATAATGTCTTTGCCTTGTTTAATAGTGTAAATCATCCATTAATGTTTCATGCTAGAAACATGGTACAAATAATGTACCGGACTTTCTGACCCTCATTCCGATCGACCGTTTGTGTCATTCCT